>DATHKS010000449.1:0-2992 GCA_035488975.1 Chitinophagaceae bacterium
TGCATGAAGGCCAGGACCTCTACCGTGTATTATGTAGCATTTCTCTTTTGCCTGCTCACTGCGCCGGGAGGTCTGGTCAATGCCCAGGACGAAAGGAAGTTTCAGCTCTATACCGCCGCGGAAGGACTGAGCGACGATAATATCACCGCCATCGCGCAGGATGAACACCGTTATCTGTGGGTCGCTACAAACAGGGGCCTGAACAGGTACGATGGAAAGGGATTCATACAGTATCGCGCAGGAAATGGCGCTTCCGATCTGCCCGATGAAAGCATCTATCACATGATGTGGTTAGACCGCTACCGGCTTGGAGTATATACGGGCATGGGCATGCATATAATAAACACGCTGAACAACGAGACGCACGACCTGATCATACCCTCTCCCGATCCAAAATACCTCTACAAGTTCAATAGGCTGAGGGCGGCACTGAGCGATGAGAGAGGTAATATCTATATTCTCACGCGCTCGGGATTTTATAAATACGACGCCTCGTATCAACTGGTGTCGAGATTCGACTACTATAAACGCGAAGAGATCGCCACCGCAGACTTCGACTTCGGTGAAAATGCATATTGGATTTCCCCACTCGAAATATTGCTCTCGACCATCAACGGCGCGTACATCTATGACACACGCACCGGTCAATTGAACAGCATGAAGGAGAAGGATGGTTTCCTCTCCCAGTTGGGTGGGCATAAACCCACGATCTGTCGTCAGGCGGGTCTTTGGAATTTCATTTTCATAAAAGAAAAAACGGATAGTATCCTCTACGTCGATTTCAAGAAAAACCGGAAGGTGTCATCGGCCACAAAATTTGCAGACCTGGGCGAGGAATTCAACTGGCGCTCGAACCTCTTCCGGCTCAATGACAGCACCTTTTATCTCACGAGCCGGAAGAGGGGCTTCTTTAAGATGCATCTTAACCGCACTACAGGGAAGATTGTGCTCGATACCATGCGCTACATGCCCTCGTACGTATGCACCGGTTTTGTCATCGGTAAAAAGGATAAACGATTATGGGTGGCAACAACGGTGGGACTTCTCAAGGAAATGACCTATGCCACTTCCGTTACGCAGATCTGCATTCCCGTGGAGATTACAAAACAATTTCCCCGCATCACCATCCGGCAGCTATTTGGCTGGAAGGATAAACTTTATGCAGCCTGCTCCGGGGATGGTGGCCTCCTGGTGTTTGACAAGCATTCCCTTGCCTTTCTCGCCCGGATAACCCTCAAAGTTGATGATGCAACATCCGACGATATTTTCTCTATTGCACAGGGACGGGATGATACCCTGTATCTCGGAACCAATGGACCGCTGTTCTGGTTAAAGGGAGGAACGATGAGAAAGGGTAAAGTAAATCTCGAAGGCTGGCAGGAGAAAAGATATTGGATCACCAACCAATTCAAGGACAGCGACGGCAATCTCTGGGTCGCTACCAATGATCCGGGTGTTTTCTATGAGCTTCCGGCCGGTGGGTCGAGGTTCGTTCAGATAGCGAGTACCGCCGGCATCTTCAATAAGCTCGAGACAATATACATGCTGACTGAAGACCGCCAAAAGAATTTATGGGTGGCGGGACATGGAATATCCCAGCTTGACAAGACGCGCCGCGAGCCGGAACTTTATATCGATTCGTTTCCCCATATACGCTTCGCGCGGCGTGAGGTGTCGGCATTGGAGTTCGATAGGAGTAACCGGCTTTGGGCGGGCATTCACAATAATGGATTGGTGAGCTATGGCCTGGAAAGAAAGGCATGGAGACATTACACAACGGATGAAGGACTCGCCGACAACGAGGTAAAGGCCTTGCGTCCATTGGGGAATAAACTATGGATCGCGACTGCAGCGGGGATAGCCTCACTCGATTTGATGACGGACAGGGTCTCCCGGTTCAGCAGCGACGATGGGTTTCCTTCATTGCCGGTGACCAGTTCATCATTCCTCTACGATTCATCCACCCGGCATCTCTATTGCGGTTTCACCAGCCGCATTACGCGTTTCAATCCCGATAGCCTTCTTTATACCGAACCGCCTCCCTCGTTCTTCATCGAGAGCATCCACTTCCTGAACGACACCACGTACTATTATCCAGGCGAAACCATCACGGTCTCACACAGAAATAATGATATGGCGGTACGGGTTGGAAGCATCAACTATAATGATGTTGGCAACCAGCGGATATCATATCGCATTACCGGCGAAGAAGCGAATGATGCACCCTGGCAGGTACTCACGGGAGACCTTATCAACTTCAATGACCTTCCACCCGGAAAATATCGCGTGCAGCTCTGGCTGTATGCAGCAAATCATCGTTGGTCGTCGCAGTTCAAGGAGATCACGATCGTGATCACGCCACCTTTCTGGCAGGAGAGCTGGTTCATCGTACTGCTGAGCCTTCTCCTGGTATTGGCGATCTATCTCATCTATCGTGCGCGTATCAATACAGTGCGAAGAACGGAACGCGCGAAGGTGCAGGTGCAGGAGCTGAAGGCCGAGGGATACAAGGATAAACTCGAGCTGGAAAAAATAAGTCATTACTTCTCCTCTTCTCTTTCGGGTAAGAACTCGGTGAAGGAGGTATTGTGGGATGTTGTCGATAATCTCATCGGCCGGCTCGGCTACGAGGATTGCATGATCTATATGTGGAACGCCGAAAAGACGAAGATGATACAGCTTGCCGGCTATGGGCAAAAGGGTACGCCGGAGGCTTTAGCCAACAACCTGTTTGATGTTGCTACCGGGCAGGGAGTGGTGGGGTATGTAATGGAGATGAAGGAACCAGTTCTCATAAAGGATACGATGAAGGATGTCCGTTACCGGCCCGACGACGTGTTCCGTCGCAGCGAGGTATGCGTGCCCATCATTCACAATGGCGAGTTGATGGGAGTGATCGATTCAGAAAATCATGCACCGGAATATTTCAAGGAAAGGGATATAAAGATACTCACCACGATAGCGACGCTCGTCGGCAACAAGATCGTGCAGG
>DATHKS010000450.1:0-3072 GCA_035488975.1 Chitinophagaceae bacterium
TCGGAAAGGGCGCCGGGTGTGCTCACCGTATTATCGTATCTCAATTCTCCCAAAGTCCCTGGCTTTCAACCTATCGACAAGAAAAAAAATCCCGATGCAAAAGAATGGGAAGGCCTGAAGATATTCTACGACAACGTGATCCATTCCAACGGGCAGCCGATCGCCGTTGTTGTAGCCGACACATTCGAACGTGCCACCTTCGCAGCCTCATTGGTAAAGGCCCGGTATGAAAAGGCTCCGGGCGAGACTGATTTCATCAAGAACATGTCGCACGCCGTGATAGCGAAAGGCGGATGGAGTCCATCCATCTATTCCCGCGGGAAGGAGAATGCTTACAAGACATCGCCGGTCAATATAGAAGCGGAATACATCCTGCCCATCGAAACACACAACCCGATGGAGCTGCATGCCATCACGGCGAAGTGGGAAGGCGACAAGATAACCGTCTATGACAAGACGCAGGGACCAAAGGATACGCAAGCCAGCATCATGCAGGCCTTCGCATTGCCAGAGTCTAACGTGACAGTGATCGCCGAATATGTCGGAGGAGCCTTTGGCAGCGCCCTGCGCGTGTGGCCACATGAGATCGCCGCCATCCTCGCCGCAAAAAAGATCAACCGCCCGGTGAAGCTGATGCTCACGCGTGCGCAGATGTTTACCATGGTCGGCTATCGGCCTTACGCATACCAGCGTATCGGGCTTGGCGCCACGGCTGATGGCAGGCTCACCGGCATCACGCATACAGCTATTGGTCTTACTTCAGCCTATGAAGATTTCAATGAAGGCATTACCGGTGTTTCCAAGTTCCTCTATGCCTGCCCTAATGTAAATACCGAATACAAACTATTACCCCTCGACGTCAACACACCTATCTGGATGCGCGGTCCGGGGGAGGCGACCGGTTGTTTTGCACTGGAGTCTGCACTCGATGAGCTTTCCTATAAGCTCAACATGGATCCCATAGCTCTTCGTTTGGTGAACTATGCAGAAACGGATCCCGCGAGCGGCCTGCCCTGGTCAAGTAAATTTCTGCGGGAATGTTATGAATTGGGCGCCGAAAAGATCGGCTGGAGCAAGAGAACGCAGGCGCCGCGCTCGATGAAGGAGAATGGAATGCTCGTTGGCTATGGTATCGGATGCGGAGTCTTTGGCGCCCTGCGCTTTGAAGCCACGGCAAAAGGGATATTGAAACAGGATGGCACTCTCGTGCTGCAGAGTGCCGTGAGCGATATGAGCCCCGGAACCGCCACCGCCATGGTGAAGATCGCTTCCGATACGCTCGGACTATCACAGGATAAGATCAGGTTCGAATTGGGCCATTCATCCCTGCCCCCGGGGCCTACCCAAGGCGGTTCAGCCACTACGTCCACGCTCGGCTCTGCCGTGTTCGAGGTATGCAGGGAGATCAGGGAGAAATTGTCTGCACTCGTCACACAACCAGGCGCTGCCTTCGAAAATAAAAAACCAGGCGATCTTGAAATAACGGATGGCGAGATCGCATCAACAGGTGACCGCACTGTCAAAAGAACTTTTTCACAGGTGTTGCAGGACAATGCCCTGCCGGCGATCGAGATCACGAAGGAATCGAAGGCCACGGAGGAGCTGAAGAAGTATTCGATGTATTCGTTCTCCGTTCATTTCGTCAAAGTGGAAGTGCATCCCCTCACCGGTGTGGTGCGGGTGAAGAGAGTCGTTACCGTTGCCGATGCGGGAAAGATCGTGAGTGAAAAAACGGCACGCAGCCAGATGATCGGCGGTGTAGTGGGTGGTATTGGGATGGCGCTGACTGAAGAGGCAATCATCGATCACCGTTATGGACGGTATGTGAATAATAACCTGGCCGACTATCATGTGCCGGTCAATGCGGATGTGCCTCCCATCGAGACCTATTTCATCAATAAACCCGATCCGATACTAAATCCAATGGGTGCCAAAGGCATGTGTGAGATCGCTCTCATCGGCTTCGCAGCCGCCGTTGCCAATGCGGTGTATCATGCTACGGGGAAGAGGGTGAGGGAGTTGCCGATTACGCCGGAAAAAACTATTTAAATGTGCCAATTAGCCAATGTGAAAATGTGCAAATTATGGCGTGCTACGATTTGAAATGACTTTACAAATGAGGATCATTGGCATATTGGCTAATTCCTCAATGTGCAAATTAGCCAATGTGAAAATTACGGCGTGCTACGATTTGAAATGACTTTACGAATGAGGATCATTGGCACATTGGCTAATTATCTAATTGGCTAATTCTTTTATATCCTGCATCAACCTCGTCGCAATATTATTTGCCTTTGACTCGAAGTCGCTTTCCGCGTAGATGCGGATGATGGGTTCTGTATTGGAAGTGCGCAGGTGAACCCAATCGTTATCGAATTCAATCTTAAGTCCATCTTCCGTATTCACAGGGTTCTTCTGGTATTTATTCCTGATCTTTTCGAAGATGCTCTTCACATCGATCCCCTTACTCAATTCGATCTTATTCTTGGAGATGAAGTAATCGGGATAGTCGCTGCGCAACGATTTTATGCCGCTCTTGTGTTTAGCCAGGTGACTAAGGAATAAAGCAATGCCGATCAATGCATCACGGCCATAATGAAAATCAGGAACGATGATGCCACCGTTACCTTCCCCTCCTATCACCGCATTCTGTTCCTTCATCTTCGTCACCACATTCACTTCGCCGACAGCAGATGGGAAATATTCGCCACCATGCTTCAGTGTGATCTCCTTCAGCGCCTTCGTACTGCTCATATTGCTGACGGTATTTCCCTTTCGATGTTTCAATACGTAATCCGCCACAGCAACGAGTGTGTATTCTTCGCCGAACATGCTTCCGTCTTCACAGACGAAGGCCAGCCTGTCCACATCGGGATCGACAGCTATCCCCAGATCGGCCTTCTGCTTGACCACCTCATTGCTGAGTTGATTCAGGTGCTCGGGAAGAGGTTCGGGGTTATGGGCAAATTTTCCATTTACTTCTCCATTCAGCACCACCACATTCTTTACACCCAGAGCATTAAGCAGTGCGGGAACATAGATAGCGCCAGTGGAATTAACGGCATCCACCAC
>DATHKS010000451.1:0-2902 GCA_035488975.1 Chitinophagaceae bacterium
ACTTGTTGAAACCTTCCATACCCTCGGCCATGAAGCAAGCTTCACCAACCAGGTGGTTGAAATAATAGTGGAGAAGGCTGCAATCGCCGAATACTACAAGATACAGAACGATGCATCGCATGCCAACCAGGTGAGCACGACGCATATCCGCCAGGTGGGTAAAAGCAATACGCACGCAGTGACAATATCATTAGGCGGTGGCATCGTCCGCAACAATATGAACATCATCCTGGAGGCTGCACATTCGGAGGCCCATCTCTACGGCCTCTATTTCCAGCAGGGTCAGAGCCATGTCGACAACCATACCGTGGTCGATAATGTCAGCCCCAATTGCTTTAGCAATGAATTTTACAAGGGAATTCTCGACGACAGGTCAACCGGCGTATTCAATGGAAAGATCTTCGTTCAGCCGCTTGCGCAAAAGACGAATGCCTTCCAATCGAATAAGAATATTCTCCTGTCGCCGAATGCGAGTGTGAACACGAAGCCGCAACTGGAGATCTTTGCGGATGATGTGAAGTGTTCGCATGGATGTACCATCGGCAAACTCGATGAAGAGGGTCTCTTCTACCTCCGCTCACGCGGAATAAGCGAGGATATCGCCCGTTCCCTGCTGATCAATGCCTTTGCCACGGATATACTGGAACAGGTAAAGCCTGCGGCTATCCGTACTTACGTCGAACATCTTATTTCAAAACGCCTTGAAGTGCATAGCATATGAAAGAAACCACACTCATACAGCCGGCGCTGGATGTAATCGCTATCCGCACCCAGTTCCCGATTCTCGCAAGAGAAGTGAAGGGCTGGCCTTTGATCTACCTGGATAATGCAGCTACCTCGCAGAAACCCCAGGTGGTGATAGACGCGCTCGTTCATTATTATTCCAACTACAACGCAAATATTCACCGTGGCATCCACACGCTCGCCGAAGAAGCTACGGCGGCCTTCGAGGATACGCGGGAAACAGTCCGCAAATTCATTGGTGCTGGCTCCAGGGAAGAGATCATCTTCACCCGGGGCACCACCGAGGGTATAAACCTGGTTGCCTATACCTGGGGCCGGCAGAATATCGGTGCGGGCGATGAGATCATCATCTCGTCGATGGAACATCATTCGAATATTGTTCCCTGGCAGGTATTGTGTGAAGAGAAAGGCGCCAAATTAAGAGTAATACCTATCAATGATAATGGAGAACTGGTGATGGAGGAATTCGAGCGTTTTCTCAGTCCTAAGACGAAACTCGTCTCCATCGTTCATGTCTCCAATGCCCTTGGCACCGTCAACCCGGTGAAGGAGATCGTCCGTAAGTCACACGATGCCGGTGCGCTGGTGTTCGTCGATGGTGCGCAGTCTGCCGTCCATCTCGATATCGATGTACAGGAAATGGATTGCGACTTCTTCGCGTTCTCCGCGCATAAACTTTATGGCCCTACCGGGGTAGGCGTCCTGTTCGGAAAGAAACACCTGCTCGAATCGATGCCCGTATTCCAGGGTGGCGGCGAGATGATCAAGGAAGTCACATTCGAGAAGACCACTTACAATGACCCACCTTATAAATTCGAGGCGGGAACACCGAATATCGCGGATACCATCGCGTTCAAAACGGCGATAGACTTCATTGCATCGATCGGAAAGGAAAATATAAGGGAGCACGAGAACCAATTGCTTTCCTATGCCACCACGCAGCTCGAAGGCATACCGGGGCTAAGGATAATCGGAACGGCGCGAAAAAAAGTGAGCGTACTCTCATTCGTGGTCGACAAGGTACATCCCCAGGATCTCGGGATATTATTGGATAATCGCGGCATCGCCGTCAGGACCGGCCATCATTGCGCTCAGCCATTGATGCAATGCTTCGGAATTCCCGGCACTACCCGCGCTTCATTCGCCGTCTATAATACGATGGAAGAGATCGATGAACTCGTGAAAGGATTGCAGAAGGCAATTAAATTATTAGCATAAAAGCAAGTGTAAGTAGTGAACGAGATACAGACCATAGCGGAAAAGGAAAAGGAAATTGTTGAAGAGTTTGCGTTGTTCGACAGCTGGGATGATAAGTATGAATATATCATCGACCTGGGAAAACGACTCCCGCCGCTCGAACAGCAATATAAAACGGATGACAACCGTGTCAGGGGATGCCAGTCCACGGTGTGGCTGATAGCCGAGGAAAGGGACAACAGAATCTATTTCAAGGCAGAGAGCGATGCAGTGATCGTGAAAGGACTGATCAGCATGCTGATCCGGGTATTGTCCGGTCATACGTCCGATGAGATCATCGGTGCGAAGCTGGGGTTTATCCAGCAGATCGGGATGACCACACACCTTGCACAGACGCGCTCCAACGGGCTCCTGTCAATGGTGAAACAGATGAAGAATTATGCATTAGCCTATAAGATAAAAAGAACGACCCCGTCATGAATACAGAAGCATTAAAAGAAAAGATCATCGCCGTTCTGCAGAATATATTCGACCCGGAAATACCGGTGAATATTTATGAACTGGGATTGATATATGAAATAAATGTTCTTCCGATCAACAATGTGCAGATCGTGATGACGCTGACCTCTCCTGCCTGCCCGGCTGCGCAGTCATTGCCGGTAGAAGTGGATCAGAAAGTACGGCAGATAGAAGGAGTCAATGATGTGCATGTTGCGGTAACCTGGACGCCCACCTGGGACAGGAGCATGATGTCGGAAGCCGCACAGCTAGAGTTGGGAATGATGTAATAATAAATTAATCTATTATGAAAATTACCGCCCAGGAGGAATACGGACTACGCATACTCATCAGGATTGCCAATTGCAAGGATGCTACCGGCATCAGCATTCCCCAGTTGAGTGAAGCGGAAGGATTGAGCAGCCATTATGTTGCCAAGCTGACCCGTTTGCTCCGGATGGAA
>DATHKS010000452.1:0-2185 GCA_035488975.1 Chitinophagaceae bacterium
TTCTCGCTGCTGAATTCATTCAAATGTCCTGCGCCGGCGGTGATGATGAAGAAAGGGAAGTTTCGATTTTATGCGTTATACTTCTAAAGGAAATGTGCCAATTAGCCAATGTGCAAATGTGCCAATTGGGCGTGCTGTGAGCGGCAATGATCGACTGAGTAAGATCATTTCTAATTGCCGAATTGATAATTATCTAATTTCTTAATTGGGAATGATATAATAAATAACGACTCTTCGAATGAGGATCATTGCCACATTATCAAATTATCAAATTATCAAATTATTCAGAAGTATAACGCATAAAATCGAAATTTCCCTTTCTTCATCATCACCGCCGGTGCAGGACATTTGAATGAATTCAGCAGCGAGAACACTGTCTTCAGCACCCGGCTCTTCGTCCTTATACGGGTGAAGTCGATATCGGGCGCCAGGTAGAATTGTCGCCTCCGGCGGATATCTGTACGGTCGATACTATTGCCCTGCTGATCCAGCCACTTGTTCTCGAAGCCCCCGAACATTCCATCCGCACCATAGCCGATGGAGACATTCAGCCATACGGGGAGTCGCGCATCCGGCAGAAAGGAATGAAGATTGGCGCTGAACCAATAGGTCTGCGCATTGTAGTCCTTGAGCATGCGCTCATACCAGGGCTTGCCGAACAGGTCATTCGCGCGCGACTCGAGTTGCGGCGTTCCATAGTCGTTATGATGAAAGGAAAATTTGTATTGAATGCGTTGCTCCTTCCAGAGCAGTTCCTGCGCCATGAAGATCCCCGACCCGGCAATATTCGCCGCGATGTCGCTCCAGCTCCATCCCCATTTCGAAGAATGGGCATCCAGGAATTCAATACCGGTGAGGAATGCCACACCGCTTAGTCCACCCACCAACACGGCCTTCTTATGAGGCAAGCCCGCCCATTCCCACATGGCCGTCGTTGCACGGCCGGTGTTATAGGCCGTCCATGCATGCCCTACCTTATCCATCTGCAGCCATTCCCTGCTATCGTTGAAGACCTTAAAGGAGGTATGCGGATAGTCTTTATACCAGGCGCTGTTCAGTACTACCAGGGCGCCGCCATAACCGACACTGCTGAGACCACCGATTAATAATTGGCGTCCCTTTTTCTGTTTGGATGAAAGAGATGCAGGCAGCAATGATGTGTCGCCCGCATCCATTGCCGGTTGAATACTGAAAGTAGCTTGCGTGGCCGGTACGCCGGATGATTGTGCCCCGGCCTGCAACAGTAAAAGCAATGCAATGATCAGGAAATTCTTTTTTTTCCCGGTTGCGTGAGTTGACCGATGGAAGGACGATAGCGGGAAAGGAAAGCAATTGCAGGGCAGGGACCATGGCTTCCTGGATAGAGATACGAGTATTGGCGATGCCCTCATGAATACAAAAATACGTTTCCCATGGAGAAGTAGATTTGCATGTCAAAAATTGATAACTTCATTCTCCTGTCTGATATTAACATCATTAACCCGAAAACGAAATATATGGACGCTGCCATACAAAAGAAAATAAGTGCCTGGCTCAGTGGAAGTGTGGATCAGGCCACGAAGGATGAAATAACCCGCCTGCAGAAGGAGGCGCCCGATGAACTGGCAGATGCATTTTACCGGAACCTCGAATTTGGGACCGGTGGTTTGCGGGGCATCATGGGCGTAGGCACCAACCGCATGAATAAGTTTACGGTGGGCATGGCAACGCAGGGCTATGCGAATTATCTCCGGCAATCCTTTCCGGGAACGGAAGTGAGGGTCTCCATTGCGCACGACAGCCGCAACAATAGCCGGTTCTTCGCCGAGACCACGGCCCATGTGTTTGCCGCAAATGGTATAAAGGTCTTCCTCTTCGAATCGTTGCGACCCACACCCGAACTATCTTTTGCTATCCGCACGTTGAAGTGCCAGGGAGGCGTGGTATGTACCGCCTCGCATAATCCGAAAGAATACAATGGCTACAAGGCATATTGGGACGATGGCGCCCAGTTGGTGCCGCCGCATGATACGAACGTGATCAAAGAAGTGGAGAAGATCGGCTCCGTTGATGAAGTAAAATGGACGGGCAACGATTCCAATATCACCATCATCGGAAAGGAGATGGACGATAAATATATCGACATGGTGAAGGGACTCAGCGTGTACCCGGATGTGATCGCGCGGCACAAGGACCTGAAGATCGT
>DATHKS010000453.1:0-4040 GCA_035488975.1 Chitinophagaceae bacterium
GCAACCCCGGTAAAGAATAGCATCGATACCCAGAATATCACACCTGCAGTATTCTTCCTTTCCTTATCCGAAAGAGCCGGCTGCACGAAGCGCCAGAATTCCCAGAATATATAGGGGAAGGCCACAACGAAGCCGCCGACGAACGCAATAGTAAACGAGGAAATGAACTGGCCCGTTAGTTCCGTACTGATGAAGCTCACCTTCACCCCCTGCATGCAGACTGCATTCCCGAGACCGAGAAAATGACTGGCCTTACAAAACCAACCGTATGAAATAAAATTATCTTTTGCCGGCGCTAAAAGGATGTTGCTGACGATCTCCTTTACATAAATGAAGAAAACGATCGCCGCAACTGCGATTGCGATCACGGATCTGATGAGGTGCCATCTGAGTTCCTCCAGGTGATCTATGAAAGACATTTCCGAGCCGCCGGATTGCTTCTTCCGGTTTATAAAATCCAATAACGCCATCTATACATTTTAAAAAGTGGGGCAAAGATAGGGAAGTCGGGGGTCGAAGCCGGAAGGCAATTCGCGTTATCCAATTTCTACCGGGACCTTCTTCTCCATCATTTTAGCTTCTTCATCTTCACGGTCTCGATCCTGGTATCGCTGACATTGATAACATCGAACTCGTAATCGTCTATGATTATCCTCTCCTTCTGGTGAGGAATGGTCTTGTGAAAATTGATAATATATCCAGACAATGTCTCCGATTCATTCTCGGGGAATTCAAGTGAGTACTTCTCCTCCAGGTAGTCCAGCTCCAGCCGCCCGGAAAAAATATATTCATTCTCCGCCAGTTGTTTCTCCACGAATTTCTCCGTGTCATATTCATCCTGGATCTCTCCGAATAATTCCTCCAGCACATCTTCCATCGTGATGATGCCGGCGGTGCCACCGAATTCATCCACCACCCATGCTATGCTCTTACGTTCGCGACTGAACTTACCGATCAGATCGGCAGCGCTCATACTCGCAGGCACGGCCGGGATCGGCAGCAGGATCTCGGAAAGGTTGTCCTTCTTCTTAAACAGGTCCAACTGGTGTATATATCCTATTATGTGATCGATATTATTCTCATATACCACAAGTTTGCTCAAGCGGGTTTCAACCATCTTTCTCTTAACTTCCTCCATCGGCGTATTCAGGTCGATCCCGACGATCTCTTTCCGGGGAACGAGGCACTGCCTGATCTTCACCTTCGGGAATTCCTGTGCATTCTCCAGCAACTGCGTATTGCGGTCCTGCCGTTCATCGTCCAGAGCATGCTGGAAAAGATTCTTCAGCTCCCCCAGACCCAGCGCCTGCTTGTGCTTGTCGAGCCGCACATCGAAGACGATGTTCAATACCCACTGCGAAAAACTAATAAGGGCATCGGCTATCGGCGAGAACATCTGGTAGAAGAAATCGGTGACGATCGAGAGCCTTGTCAGGAGGATATTGCTACGCGCCCGGAAGAATGCCCTCGGTATGAACTCAGCGAATATCAGTACGACAAACGTGGCAATGACGATCTCGACAATGATATGGACGAGATCGGAGCCGACATGCAGGTATCTCCATGTCGGTTGCATGATCGTGCTTATCTGGAGGCTGAAGAAGACAAGGAAGATAGTAAAACCGATAAGGGTTGTGCCGATGAAGCTGGCTGGCGCATCTATGAATTTGGTAAGCAAATGGCCCGTTGTGCCGCCTTTCTTCTTCCTCAATTCGATATTGAGGCGATTGGCGCTGTAATAAGCCATTTCAATTCCTGCAAAGAAGCCCATCAGCAGGAGGGTCAAAATGAACCAGGTTAATGTTTTCCACTCGGCCATGGGGTAAAGATAACAAACAGCCGCTGTAGGCGGTAAGGCAAATGTACGTGCGGTTTACAAATTGAGGAAGTCTTTTACCAGCTGAGAAGCGGCTGCACAGGCCTTTTCCAGGTCATCGTTGACGATGGATCTGTCGAAGTGATCCTTGAAGGATATCTCATACGAGGCTTTATTGACCCGCGCCTGCAGCGATTCCACGGTCTCCGTTCCCCTCGATTCGAGGCGTCGCCTCAATTCGTCTACGGAAGGCGGCTCGATGAAGATGGTAAGTGAGCTGGTCGGGTATTCCTGCTTCAGGTGGATGGCGCCCTTTACATCGATATCCAGTAAGGGGCACTGGCCATTATCCCATATCCGCTGCAGGTCCGCCTTCAGCGTACCGTAATATTTCCCCTCATACACCATTTCCCATTCCGCGAACTCGTTGTGCTGGATCTTCTGTTTGAAGTCCTCGGTGGTCAGGAAGTAATAGTCTTCGCCATGCTTTTCATATGAACGGGCAGGCCTTGTAGCGGCGGAGATGGAGAAGGAAAGCTGCGGATATTGCCGGAGCAGGTACCTCGTAATGGAGGTCTTTCCCGCGCCTGACGGAGCCGTAATGACAATGATCTTATTTTGAAAATGATTCATCGAATGCTGGTCTTGGTGTTAACTTTTAGATTCTATTCTATTTCCCTGTCCGCTATATTCTTTTGATATCCGCGCCGAGTTTCTTCAGTCGCTCGTCAATATACTGGTACCCGCGGTCTATCTGTTCTATATTCTGGATCGTGCTCTTGCCCTCGGCACTGAGCGCTGCTATCAGGAGGGCTACCCCCGCCCGGATATCGGGACTGCTCATCGTGATACCCCGCAATTTTTGTTCTCTTTCCAACCCGATGACGACGGCGCGGTGCGGATCGCAAAGAATGATCTGCGCACCCATGTCTATGAGTTTATCGACGAAGAAGAGACGGCTCTCGAACATCTTCTGGTGTATGAGTACGCTTCCTCTCGCCTGTATGGCCGTCACCAACACAATGCTGAGGAGATCGGGAGTGAAGCCCGGCCAGGGATGATCGTAGATGGTAAGCACGCCGCCATCGAGATAGCGATGCACCTCGTATACTTCCTGGGAGGGAATATGAATATCGTCGCCGGAAATATCCAGTTGTATTCCCAGCTGCTGAAACTTACCGGGTATGATGCCGAGGTGTTCGATGCCTGCACCCTTGATGGTGATATCACCCTGTGTCATCGCTGCAAGACCGATGAATGATCCTACTTCGATCATGTCCGGCAATATGGTGTGGTCGGTTCCGCCGAGCTGAGTGACTCCTTCGATCGTAATGAGGTTGCTGCCGATGCCGCTGATCTTCGCGCCCATCCGGTTCAGCATCTTGCAGAGTTGTTGCACATAGGGTTCGCACGCCGCATTGTAAATGGTAGTGGTTCCCCTGGCCAGAACGCCGGCCATGATGATATTGGCCGTGCCGGTCACGGAGGGCTCATCCAATACCATGTCGGTCCCCTTCAGATCCGGTGCGGTGAGGTGAAAGAATCCATCTTCAGGGTGATAGATAAACTTTGCCCCCAATTTCTCGAACCCAATGATATGGGTATCGAGCCTACGCCGTCCGATCTTATCGCCGCCCGGTTTCGGGATGAATGCCTTCCGGTACCGGGAGAGAAGGGGTCCGGCAAACATCACGGAGCCGCGGAGCTTCCCGCTCTTGCTCATATAGGCCTCGCTGTGGAGGTAATCGATATTCACATTGTCGGCCTGGAAGATACATGTATCGCGTTTGGGACGTTCCACCTTCACATTCATCTCCATGAGCAACTCTATCATCAGGTTCACATCCACGATATCGGGAATGTTCCGGACAGTTATCTTCTCCGGGCTTAACAAAACGGCGCTGATGATCTGCAATGCCTCATTCTTGGCGCCTTGCGGAATGATCTCACCGCTCAGTTTCTTTCCGCCTGTTACTTCAAAGGAATGCATCTGTGGTTGGATTGATTAGTGATACACGGTGATGTCGGGTCATGCAAAGTAAAATATTTACAAGATGCGTTCCTCCACGCCGGTCATTTTATAAAAAAAATGGTTGACAAGGGAACTGTCAACCATCTCGTATAATCGGATGAATCCTGTTTAATATCTTTTTTTCTTGAATTTATTGTTGCCGCCGCCGCCATTTCCACGGTCGTTCCTGTCATTGCGGTCGTTACGGTATTG
>DATHKS010000454.1:0-6097 GCA_035488975.1 Chitinophagaceae bacterium
CTCATTCATTTTTCAACGACTGTATCGGGTTACCTATGGCAGCTTTAATGGACTGCCAGGATATGGTTGCCAACGCTATCGCCACAGCGATAGCTCCCGCCTCAATGAATACCACCGGTCCTATCGTCATCCGGTAAGCAAAGCCCTGTAGCCAGGTATTCATTGCCCACCAGCAAAGCGGGATTGCAATTACCATGGCGACAAGTATGAGTTTGATAAAATCCTTTGAAAGGAGCATCACGATACCGCTCACCGACGAGCCTAATACCTTACGGATACCTATTTCCTTTACCCGCTGTTGCGCCGTGAAGGTCGAAAGACCAAATAGTCCGAGACAGGCGATGCAGATGGCCAGCAACGAAAAGAAAGTGAACAATTGCCCGAAATGTTGGTCGGCCTCATATTGCGCGCTGAACGATTCGTCGAGAAAATGGTACAGGAAAGGGCGCTGCGGGACCGTTTGGTTCCAGGTGGTTTTTAAGTGCGCAAGTGTGGCAGCGATGTTATCAGCTTTGATGGAAACCGATATGCGGTTGAGGTTGTCCGGATAGCCATATCTCAGGGTCAGCGGTTCCACAGACTGGTGAAGCGAACGGAAATTGAAATCCTTCACTACTCCAATGATAGTTCCCGTTCTTCCCCATTGGTCAAACTTCTTACCCACTGCATCCGCCGGGCGCGTGTATCCATAGAGCTTTGCCGCAGCCTCATTAATGACCATCGATTGTGCACGGTCTGTGGTGTAAGACCGGGAATACGTTCTGCCTGCAATGATCGGGATGTGATAGGTGGGAATGAAATCGAAATCGATCTCATAAATGAACGGACTCTGGCCTTCCATTTGTCCCGCGGGCGTTTGAATTTGCGTTCCCGCATTGGGAAGAAACTCTCCGGGTACCGCGCGGGAACCGGCTACTGAAACTACTCCCGGCTGGTCGGCAATTGCCTTTTTGATAGCTTCGATATTCTGCTGCACCTTTCCATCGCCTTCAAAATCGAGGATCACCATCTGTTCCTTCTGAAATCCAAGGTCATGGCGGTTCAGGTATTTCAGCTGAGTGTATACGATGGTGGTTCCGGCAATCAGTGCAATGGATAAAGTAAATTGAAAAACAACCAGTCCCTTACGAAGTGAAATGCCTTCACCAGAAGGATTGAATTTTCCTTTCAGCACTGCTATGGCCTTGAACCCGGATAAGAACCACGCAGGGTAGACTCCCGCGAGTAACCCGACAACAACGGCAAACACAGCCATGCCAGCGAATAGCATGGGCGTAAATAAATTTGCATAAGAAAGATCTTTGCCCGACAACCTCCCGATCAATGGAATGCCGGCCTGTGCGAGTATAAGCGCGATGATGGCAGCAGCCAGGGACAATAAAATGGATTCAGAAAGAAACTGCCACATCAGGCTGGAGGGCCTTACGCCCAGCACCTTTCGAACACCTATCTCTTTTGCCCTCTCCAGAGAGCGTGCAGTAGACAGGTTCATAAAATTAATACATGCAATAAGCATGATGAAAATAGCAATACACGAAAACAAATAGACATTGACCAGGCTTCCGGTAGCACCAGGCTGTCTTCCTGCAACGGAATGCAGGTAAGCATCTGTCATCTTCTCGAAGGAGATCGCATACCCTTTGTCTTCACTATTATGTCTTTTCACAAAAGCGGAAGCCTTTGCCTGCAATGACTGGATATCGGTGTTTTCTTTCAAAAGCACGTAGGTATAAAAATCAACATAGCCCCACCAACCAAAAATATCCGATCGTTGGCTTCTTGCAGTCGACATCGAGATCAGCCCGTTGAAGGTGAACTGAGAATTGGGGGGAACATCTTCCATTACACCAGTGACCATATAGTTGTCCCGGTTCTCCACACGCAACGATTGCCCTACAGGATTCTCATTACCGAAGAATTTCTGAGCCACTGTCCTGGTCAGCACGATGCTATTGGGCGCCGTTAATGCCGTGTGCGGATTTCCAAACAACATCTTCCAGCTGAATACATCGAATGCTGTTGAATCCATCATGAGGAGGTTATCCTGCTGAAACCGCTTTTCGCCCTGCTGGAGTAGCAGGCTGACGGGGCTCATGAACTGCACCACTTTTTCAATCTCTGGAAAGTCAGCCTGGAGAGCAGGTCCAAGGGGAGCGCAACCCCAAACCTGGTAATCCTCAGGAGTCGGCGCTGTTAAAGTTTCACCTTCTTGCACATTGCGGAAAGTCTGCACTACCCGGTACATGCGGTCACGCTTGGTATGGTATTGATCGTAAGACAGTTCGTTCTGTACATACAGGGTAATGAGCACGCAACACGCCATCCCAATAGCCAGGCCTACGATATTGATAGAACTGTAAAATTTTCGCTTAACCAGGTTGCGCCAGGCGACCTGAAAAAAATGACGGATCATCGTTTTTTTGATTGAGTGACTATAAAGAAACGAAATGCGTGCCATTCCGGGATGTGTCTAAAAACAGCAAGCCGGGGCATTCGGGTGTTCGGTATCGGACAGATGCTGTCCGTTAATGATACAAGGACACAATTGAGCTATTATTTGGCTATTGCAGGCGGTGGCGGCGTTCTTGCGGGCTTTCTTTAACTTTAGGAAGCGCAGAACAGAAACCTCACTGCTTGCTTGTGCCAACCTAATTGAGCGATATGAACCGTGTTCTCCAGATTTCTATTCTCCTGTGCATTATTGCATTGTCGCCAGTTCGTGCAAAAGCGGATGTCAACGACCCTTATTTCCTGCAACACTATGATAATCGTAATGGTCTTTCCAACAGTTCCATCAACCATCTCTTCAGCGATGCCAGCAACCTCTTGTGGGTAGCCACCTGGGATGGACTCAATCTCTATAACGGATCCCTGTTCCATGTGTTCAATTACAGTAAAGAAAGCGATTCGCGGAGTATAGGTAGCAATGTTATTCAGCAGGTGACTGAGGATAAGCGCGGCAATATCTGGATCACTACGATAGAAGGGATTTCGCGGTACGCTAAACAATCGGGTAGCTTCTTCCATTATTTCTATAGCCACAGCAGCCAGTCGCGCATCAGTGAGAATGAATATATGCTTGCAGTGGATACTGCCGGTACGGTGTTTTGCTTCAATAAAAAGAACGGACTTAGCCGGTATGATGCAATACTCGACCGTTTTGTCA
The DNA here is from genome assembly GCA_035488975.1 of Chitinophagaceae bacterium. Classification (GTDB taxonomy): domain Bacteria; phylum Bacteroidota; class Bacteroidia; order Chitinophagales; family Chitinophagaceae; genus DATHKS01. The sequence goes on from DATHKS010000454.1 coordinate 3,167, forward strand.
GCAGCGGCGGTCGCAGTCTCGCGAGCAGCCTTATCACTTCCCTTTTTTTTGATCATACCAACCGGCTGTGGGTGCTCAACAGCAGTGGCGAACTGACAATACTTTCACGCGATACTTTTTTGCCGGTACCGGGTTTCCATGCGATCAGGAATGTGAGCAAAATTTTCAAGACACAGGCGCAAACCTTTTATACCACCACTGAGAACCTGCTGTTGAGTATCAATGGCAAGTCTTTGCAGGGTAAGGAGATCATGCAACTACCCTATGCTCTCGGCACCATAGCATTTTATAATAACCATTTTCTATTGGGATGGGCGAGCAAAGGATGCGGAACCTATGCGGCTGACTTCAAACCCGAGAATTTTCTCGGTCAGCAAACCGAGCAACTGCAGAATGTAAGGATCACTTCGGTAGCAGTAGGCAGCGAAGATATTCTTTGGTGTGGTACGGATGGCAACGGCATTATAAAGATCTATCCCAGGACAAAACCCTTTGGTACCATTTCCACCTCGGCAAACAGCATGTCTTATAATGGCTCCGTTCGCGCGTTTTGCAGGGTAGGCGGCGATCTATGGGTCGGCACCAAAGGCAGCGGCATCGTAGTGATGAAAGATTTCTGGGTGAATGGAAACAGGTCGGTAAAAGAAACGCTGACCTATCCATCCATCCTCGATAACAACTCCGTTTATGCAATAACGAAGGGGCTCGATGACCTGGTTTACATTGGAACAGACGGCAAGGGTGTTGGCATTTACGATGAACGCGCCCGGAAGTTTTATAAATGGCTTGACATAGCCGGCACCGTCACCGCCCAGGAATTCGGGTCGGTGTACGCGATCAAAATGGATGCAGATGGCTCCGCCTGGTTAGGTACCAGCAGTTACGGACTCATTCACCTCAAGATTGAACGGGATAAGAATAAAAACCTCTTATTAACGCTGTTGGAAAAATATCCGTTCAGGGGCGATAACACCGGCCCGGCCAATGATATCATTTATGCGCTGGAGGACGGCGGGGATAGCGTACTCTGGATCGGTTGCCGCTATGGGGGACTGAGCATTCTCAATAAGAAAACGCGCACCTTCAAAAGTTTCAAGGCATTCACCTACGATGGTAGTTTGTCCAACAACGATGTATTATCGTTATTCAAGGACAACCAGAACCGCCTTTGGGTGGGCACCAGTTATGGATTGAATTGGGTTGAAAGCGATGAACTCTATTCGCAACATCCGCAGTTCCGGAAATTGACGATGCAGGAGGGCCTTCCCAACAATACCATTCATGCAATAGAACAAGACAGCGCAGGCAATATCTGGATCAGTAGCAATAAAGGGCTCGCATGCATCAACCCCAACAATAAAATATCCTATTACCAGCAAGTGGATGGATTGCAAAGTAACGAGTTCTGCGATGGCGCCGTATGGAAGGATGGCAATGGCCTGCTGTATTTCGGCGGTATATATGGGTTTAACCAGTTCTTGCCTCATGAGATCAGGCGTTCATCATGGACGCCTAATCTTCTTATCTCCGGCCTTTTGATTGGCGATGGTCCTGCCGGCAGGGATGGCTACCGCGTAATAAATGATCGTGGCTCATCCAGCTTCTCATATAAGGTAAACCGGAACCTGAACTTTTTTGACCTGGAGGTACAGGCCCTGAGTTACCTGAATGCCGAAAAATGCGAGTATGCCTATCTCCTCAAAGGCTACGATAAACAATGGAAGTATAGCGGTACCGATGGCAGGATCAGCTATAGCAACCTCTCACCAGGTCATTATACCCTGCTGGTAAAATGGAGCAATGGTGATGGCTCATGGTCAGACGAGAACACGGTGTTCTCGCTGCAGGTGAAACAATATATCTGGCTGCGATGGTATGCCATTCTCTTCTACTCACTCATGGCAGCCGCAGTGATGTATATTATCTATAGCTACCGGAAGAATAAACAACTGGCCAGCCATCAGCTGGAGGTGGAACACCTGCTGCGCGAGAAAGATGAAGTGGCCCACCAGAGTCGCATCGGATTCTTTACCAACATTGCACATGAATTGCAGACTCCGTTGACATTGATCATGGGCTCGGCGGAACGATTCAAAGACAACACCAGCAAGTCCATCAACCCCAAAGAGAATTCGTATTTCCTTTCACTTATTCATCAGCAGGCATCCAAGCTAACGTACCTGGTGCATCAACTGCTCGATTTCAGGAAGGCGGAAGCGGGCTATCTCGAAAATCACTATGCCTACTTCAACATATCGGAGCTGCTGCAGAATCTCGCCGAACCGTTCATTCCATTGAGTGAAAAGAGCCGGATGGAGTATGAGATCCGTGTTGAAGACGGGATTGCGGGCTGGACAGACAAAGACAAACTTGAAAAGATCATTTATAACCTGCTTTCAAATGCCTTCAAACATGCATCATCAAACGAGCAGGTCTCATTTGCCGCGGTGTCGAAATCGCCTAATCGCGAAGTGGAGATCAGGGTGAGTAATCCCTGTAGTCCAATGACGCAGGAAGAGCTGGCGCACCTGTTCGATCAGTTCTATACTTCGCGGCAGCAGGGAAAGGGAGCCAAGAAATTTGGAACCGGCATCGGCCTCGCCTTTACCCAACAGTTGGTGAGCCTGCTGCAGGGATCCATTTCCTGCGGGTACGAAAATGACCGGATCACCTTTTGCGTGATATTGCCGGTGCAACAGCAATCACTGGCCGTGGTTCCGGCGGCCCTTACCGGTATCGCCAATCAACCTTCCCCATTGTACCAGACCATCACCGACTCCGCTTATACGAGTGTTACCGCCGATGCCGATATCAATAATAAGCACGCTCTAATTGAAAAGCTCCGGGAAGCCGACAAAAGCAATATCCTCGTAGTGGAAGATGATGCAAACATCCGCTTCCTTCTAAAAGATATACTGCAGGAAGAATAAA
>DATHKS010000455.1:0-5123 GCA_035488975.1 Chitinophagaceae bacterium
CCTGATCGCTGCCGGTCTCACTTCATCGCCCGGCTGATCGTATGCGCCGCGGTTGAGCACGAATGTCTTTCGCATCGTATCCCGTTCTCCCATCACCGATACTGTAAGTCCCATCGTATCGCGCTGATTGATGAATGAAAGTAGTTCCCTCCGGTCTTCGCTGCTGATCTTTAGCAGCGGATTCTTTGCCGGCTTCGAGACACTCACGTCTCCCTCGTAGCCTAGTTCCCTGGTATTATTAAAGAATGCAAGGAGTGAATAATAGTCTTTCTGCGAAAAAGGATCATATTTATGATCATGACACTGCGCACATTCGATCGTAATACCGAGTATGCCCTTGCCGAAGGTCTTCGTCTTGTCCAATAAGTATTCAATGCGGTATTCCTCGGGGATCACACCGCCCTCCTCCGTGTACTTATGATTGCGGAAGAATCCCGTTGCCAGTATCTCCTCCTTGTTAGCATCGGGAAGCATATCGCCCGCTACCTGCCATGTCACGAACTGATCATACGGCATGTTCTTATTGAAGGCATGTATCACCCAATCGCGCCATGGCCATTGTGTGCGTATATTATCATCCTGGTACCCGTAACTGTCCGAATACCTGGCGATGTCCATCCAATGAACAGCCATCCTCTCTCCATATTGAGGAGTTTGCAGCAACACGTCTATCATCTTCTCATAGGCATTGGGCGATGTATCCGCCAGGAACCTATCCATCATCTCAATGGTAGGCGGAAGGCCTGTGATGTCGAGACAGATCCTCTTGAGCAATCTTTCCTTATCTGCCTCGTCATTGTGTTTCAAGCCAAATTCATCCATCTTATGAAGGGTGAAATAATCGATCTCATTTTTTGCCCAATCCTTATCGCTCACCTCGGGCAGTGGTGCCTTCTTCGGTGCCGTGAAGGCCCAGTGCGATTCATACTTCGCACCCTGCTCTATCCATTTCCTGAACAACTTCACTTCGTACTCGCTTAATGCTCCGAGATGAGACTCGGGTTCAGGCATCATATAAGAAGTATCGGTGGAAGATATCCGCTTGTACAGTTCGGATTCATCCGGCTTGCCCGGTACGAGGGCAAACGCACCCTTGGTTTCCTTCAGCGGCTTGAAGGCGCTGTCTGCTATATCGAGACGGAGTCCCGCCTGGCGTTTGTTGGCATCGGGACCATGGCACTTGAAACATTTATCGGAAAGGATCGGGCGGATATGAAAATTATAACTGATCGTTTCAGGCAAGGCATCCTTTGACGCCCGATGTTGAAGACAGGATAGTGTACCCGCCACCATGGCGGAAACGATAAGGAGGGTGGCTGCCAATCGTAATTTCATGTGGATAAAAATCAAAAAAGAAAGTTAGCCAAATTCAGGCGGATGGTCAATTGTTTCTCGGCGGAATGAGTATAGGGGATTAGGGATTGGGAATAAGGAATTAGGAATTAGTCCAACAGTTGAAGAATCTTCTCCTAAGGCCCAATTCCTTATTCCCTATTCCTAATTCCTCATACTCTATTCCCAATTCCCAGCCCTATCAGCGTGTTGATTAAGAACAAACGATTGACTAATAATTTGCGTGGTCAAAAAGGCGTTTAATGTCTTAACTTTAAGGCAATAAGGTATCGAACACTTCATGAATTGCCTTTGGAGATTGCCTGTATGAAATTGATAGCGAAAAAAAAGTTATGGCTCGTCGTTGTACTCCTCGTGATAGCCTTCGCCACGTACCTCTTTTTCATTCCTGAAAAGAAGGTGGACTTCAGCGCCGATGTGAAGCCGATCCTGAATAAAAAATGCATCACCTGTCACGGCGGGGTGCGTGCCAAGGCAGGGTTCAGTGTTCTCTTCCGGGAAGAAGCATTGGCCAATACGAAATCGGGCAAGCCAGCCATCATCCCGGGAGATCCGGAGCACAGCGAATTGATACGCCGCATTTCCAGTCATGACCCCGAGGAACGAATGCCGTACAAACATGAAGCACTGAGTAAAGGCGAGATAAGCATACTCACTAAATGGATAAGGCAGGGAGCAAAATGGGGCGATCACTGGGCCTATCTTCCACTCAAAGAGGTGAAGGCACCGGACATAGAAAACAAGTGGGTCCGTAACGATGTCGATAAATTCATTCTTCAGAAAATAAAAGAAGAGAAGTTGACGCCTTCCCCTGCAACGGACAAAGCAGCCCTGTTGAGACGCGTTAGTCTCGATCTCATCGGCATGTATCCTTCTTCTGCCGTTGCCAGCAAGTTCCTCGCATCCGGTGATGACAATGCCTACAATACGCTCGTCGATTCGCTGCTGGCCTCGCCGCATTTCGGCGAACGCTGGGCTTCCATGTGGCTCGACCTCGCCCGCTATGCGGATACGAAGGGATACGAATCGGATGGCAACAGGAATATCTGGGCTTACCGCGATTGGGTGATCAAGGCCTTTAACGAAGACAAGCCCTATGACAAGTTTCTCACCGAACAGATCGCGGGCGACCTGCTGCCCGATCCCACGGATGATCAGTATATCGCCACGGCATTCAGCCGTAATTCCATGACCAATGACGAAGGAGGTACCAATAACGAAGAGTTCAGGACGGCCGCGGTCATGGACCGGGTCAGTACAACCTGGGAAGGCCTCATGAGCACGACCTTCGCCTGCGTTCAATGCCATAGCCATCCCTACGATCCCTTTCATCACGATGAATATTATAAATTCCTCGCCTACTTCAATAATACGCGCGATGAGGATGTGCCCGCGGAATATCCCCTGCTTCGCGAGTTCAATGATTCCGCGAAGCGGCAGATAGAACCCGTCACACAATGGATACAGGCACACGCCACACCCACGGATGCCAGGAAGGCTTCGCTGTTCCTCCGTACCTGGCAGCCTTCCATCAACTCCACTTCCGCCGACAGCCTGGAGAATGCCGTGATTGTGAATAATAATGTCTCACTCTTCTACCACAATCATGGAAGAGGCCGCCTCAAACATGTCGATCTCGCGAACTGCGGGCAACTGATCCTTAATTTTTATTCCAATACGAAGGGCGGCGTGATGAAGGTCCACCGTGATTCACCAGACGGCCCACTCATCGTTTCCTATCCCGTGAAGCCAATGAACAAGTGGCGAATGGAGTCGATCGAATTCCCCCGCCAGGAGGGCATTCATGATATTTATGTCCGGTACGAAAATGACATGATTCCCACAAACGACGACTTCCCCATACAATTCGATTGGTTCGCCTTCCTCCCCGCATTTCCCGGGAAAGGCGAAGCCGGTTATGAAGCGAATAAGAAAAAATACTGGGAGATGCTTAACGCCGAACTGCCAACGACGCCGGTGATGGTAGAGAACCCCGGCGCCATGTGGCGCAAGAGCCATGTTTTCGAAAGAGGGAATTGGCGCACATTGGGGAAAGAAGTGGAACCGGCAGTACCCGCTTCATTGAACTTTGCCATGCCGACCAATGCACCGAAGAACCGGCTCGGTCTCGCGATGTGGCTAACCGATAAGCGGAACCCGCTCGTAGCAAGGACCATCACCAACCGTCTCTGGGAGCAGCTATTCGGCGCCGGCATCACGGAAACGCTGGAGGATATGGGCACGCAAGGCATTCCACCAACACATAAGGAGTTGCTGGACTACCTGTCGTGGAAGCTGATGACCGATTACAAATGGAGCCTGAAGAAACTACTTCGTGAACTGGTGACGAGCGCCACCTACCGACAAGAATCGAAGCTCACTCCGGAAGGACGCGAAAAGGATTTCAATAATAAATTTTATGCACGCGGACCGAGAGTACGGTTGAGTGCAGAACAATTGCGTGACCAGGATCTTTGCATTTCGGGTGCATTGAGTACGAAGATGTATGGCCCGGGTGTGATGCCATGGCAACCCGATGGAATCTGGCTCTCACCCTACAATGGGTCGAGATGGAAAAGCAGCGAAGGAGACGACCAGTACCGGCGCGCCGTGTACACTTACTGGAAGAGAACCTCTCCCTATCCATCGATGATAAGCTTCGATGGCGCCCAGCGCGTGGCATGCAGTGCACGCCGCATACGGACCAATACGCCGTTGCAGGCCCTTGTGACCCTGAACGATTCGGTATACCTGGATATGGCCAGGCATTTTGCGGGACGCATGAGGAAGGAAGGCGGCGCCACGATCGCGGAGCAGGTGGCGAAGGGATATGAGATGATGTTGTACAAGCCCATTACCAGGTCTACGCTTAAGATATTCGAGGACTTGTATGCTACGGCCCTGGATGAATTTAAAAAAGATAAGGAAAAGGCATCGGGTATGCTGGGGAAGAATGAAGAAGTAGACACGTCGGCAGCGGCGCTGGTAGTGGTAGCCAATGCCATGCTGAACCTCGATGAGATCATTACCAAGAATTGAATTTTAATTAAACCAATAGAAAATGAGTAAACAATCATCGCGTCGGAATTTTATTCAAAAGATCGCAACGGGTGTCGCGGGAGCAGCATTCATGCCCGAAGTATTGAATGCAGCAGCGGCAGGCCGCGAGAAGCTGGAGACTATCAGGCGTGCTAAAATGGGTGGACCCAACGATACCCTCCAGATCGCATTGATAGGAGTTGGTGGCATGGGAACTGCCGACGCGAATACGGCGATCACCGTGCCGGGGATTAAACTGGTAGCGGCCTGCGACCTGTACGACGGAAGACTGGCGGAAGCGAAGAAGAATTATGGGAATGATATTTATACCACGAGGGATTATAAGGAAATCCTTCAGCGAAAAGATATAGACGCCGTGATCGTGGCAACACCGGATCACTGGCATAAGGATATCTCTGTGGAAGCGATGAATAGCGGGAAGGCGGTGTATTGTGAGAAGCCAATGGTGCATGATATCACCGAAGGAAATGCGGTGATAGAGGCACAGAACAGGAACAAGGTCGTGTTCCAGGTCGGCAGCCAGGGCCTTAGCTCATTGGGAAATGAAAAGGCCAAGGAGTTGTTAGCTGCAGGCGCTATAGGGAAATTGAACTATGCCGAGGGATTCTGGGCAAGGAATTCACCGGGTGGCGCATGGCAGTATACGATACCGCCGGATGGCTCGGATAAGACCGTTGACTGGAAACGGTTTCTCAATAAATATCCCGACA
>DATHKS010000456.1:0-6836 GCA_035488975.1 Chitinophagaceae bacterium
TGCTTATAAAGAAGGGCCACTTCTCATAATAAACGTGGACAAGAATAAATTCGCAGAGAAGGAGGAAGACTTCGGCGAGATCATCACTAAAGTGGATGGGCAGCTCTATGGCCTGTTTTGATAGTAGGGATTGGCTTAAAAGGGGAAGGGTAAAAATAAATATTCAATAATCAATATTCAATGCTCAAGTGGGCCTCACTACAGTTGGTCGGCTTCCTACGCTTTAATTTACCTGCGATTTTTTATTTGGAAAGACTTTTCTGCTAATTCCCAATTCCCAATCCCTTAGATCATGGGTCCTTTCTAAAAATTAGCCTTTTCTCACAGCACGACACTTGCCATCAGTAATTCCTGTATGGCGCCGTCTCGGCCAGTAGGCCGTCGATCTTCTTTAACCATGCAGCCTGTTTATCTTTATTGATGCTATGATTCGTTTCATCATCATAGCTGTTCTGAAAGGCTTCCTTTTCATCCAGCACGCTGTGGTAAATTTTACCTAGTTCGGTCTTGTATGTAGTCTTATCGAACTTATAATCCTTCATTCGTTTGTTTAGCAACCGCGCATAGATCTCCGCTATATCGAAATGACCCTGCTCATGTGCAAGGATATAGTCGTTCTTGTGCTGCGCCCATGATTTTTTCCGTGAAAAGCTGCAGCTGATCTTATAGCCGAACGCATTATTTTCAAAATTATATTCGATGGCGAGAAAAGTAGCGGTTGATGCGGCCGCATCAACGCCGGGCTTTGGTTTGGCCTGGTAGTCGTCCCATTTGAGCCGGTGACCAGCCTTCCACTGGATCAATTCATCATCCCCCTCCTGCGACAGGGATACAAATGGGAGAAGCAGGAAGAAAAAGAGGGATGTACGCATGGAGGAGAAACGGGATTTCTTTAAAAATATTCCTTAAGAAATTCAAAATTCAAAAGTAAAAATTCAAAAATAGACCCTGCTCGAACAGAAGTTAAAACATTGTTAGGTAGTGTATATTTTTTACTTTTGAATTACTGCGTACGGCGAATTCTCATAAAAAATCCCCGTGGTTGGCGGGGATCGAGCAAACAATCGCAGAGCGTTCTTAGAGTTTTGGTTGTGCGGCTAAAACCTCTGCAGATACTCCGTCCTTATATTTTTCAAAATTCTTAATGAACAGGGTTGCCAGAAAATCAGCCTTCTGCTTATAGGCAACCGGATCGGCCCAGGTGCTGCATGGGTTCAACACTTCCGACGGTACGCCGGGACAGGCTGCCGGGATGGCGAATCCAAAAATGGGGTCGGTGTTGAACTCGGCGTTGTCCAGTTCGCCGTCCAGCGCAGCCGTGATCATGGCTCTCGTGTATTTGAGTTTCATGCGGTTGCCGATGCCATGAGGTCCACCGGTCCATCCCGTGTTGATCATCCAGACATTCACCTTATGTTCCTGCATCTTCTCGCCCAACATACGCGCATATTCGCCGGGATGCAGGGGGAGGAATGGGGCGCCGAAGCAGGCGCTGAAGGTTGGCTTCGGCTCGGTAACACCCGCCTCTGTGCCGGCTACTTTCGCCGTATAACCCGAGATGAACTGGTACATTGCCTGTCCGGGGGTAAGACGCGATACAGGAGGAAGCACGCCGAACGCATCGCAGGTCAGGAAGAAGATATTTTTGGGAAGACCGCCGATGGACGGCTCCAGGGCATTGCTGATATAGTGCAACGGGTAGGAGACCCTCGTGTTCTCGGTTATGGTCGCGTCCTCGAAATTTATCGTATTGGAACCGGGGAAGAAGCGAGTGTTCTCCACCAGTGCGCCCGGGCGGATGGCGTTGAAGATCTCCGGTTCTTTTTCCTCGGTAAGATTTATCGTCTTTGCATAGCAACCGCCTTCGAAGTTGAAGATGCCATCTGCACTCCAGCCATGCTCGTCGTCTCCTATCAGTTTGCGGTTGGGATCGGCGCTAAGCGTGGTCTTGCCGGTACCGCTGAGACCGAAGAAGATTGCCGTATCTCCCTCCTCACCTATATTGGCGCTGCAGTGCATGCTAAGCACATTCTCTTCGTGAGGTAAAAGATAATTGAGAATAGTGAAGATGCTTTTCTTCGTCTCGCCCGTGTATCCTGAACCAGCTATGAGTATGGTCTTGTGCTTGAATGAAACGACGGTGGCGTTGTGTTGCCTGGTGCCACACTCCACGGGATCGAGCCGCAGGCCGGGTGTGGATATGATATGCCAGTCGGGTTGAAAGCCGTCCAGATCCTCTTCACTGGGGCGAAGGAACATATTGTAGGCAAAAAGATTGTTCCAGGATTTCTCGTTGATCACGCGGATATTCATCCTGTAACGGGGATCGGCGCAGGCCTGGCAATCGCGTACCCAGCATTCGCTGCGGGTATCGAGATAGTCGAGCATTTTACGATGGATGATATCGAAATATTTTGGATCGATCGGTGTATTGAATTCGTTCCAATGGACGGTCGAAGCCGTTAGTTCATCTTTCACGATGAATTTATCCTTTGGAGAGCGGCCGGTGAATTCGCCAGTGTGGATCACGAGTGCGCCGGTATCATTTAAAGTCCCTTCGCCGAGGCGTAGCGTATCCTGGATCAATTCTTCGGGCGAAGACTGGTATCGGATAGTATCAATTTTTTTAAGACCTAGCCTGCGCAAATCTTTTGGTGGGGTTGGCATAACATGAATTGACATAAGGACAATCGAGTTTAGTTAGGCGGTAAAAATACATCACAAAATCTGGTAAATACAAACGAGTGTTAGTGCTACACGTTGAATTATTTACGCCAAAAGGGCATATATTTTCGAAAAAATCTATTTTCACCCCTCTTAATTCGAAAAGTTCAAATCCCTCCAGAGTTTTATTCAAGAAAATCCATTTATAGGCAGCATTTTTTTTTATTGAATCGCCTATTTGATTGTCTCTTTATCTTTAAAGCTCAAATCAATCAATGAAGAACTTGCCACTCAATCCACAGTTGTTTATAAAGAACAGGGAACGTTTTGCTGCCAGGATGAAGAAGAATGCCATTGCCATATTCGTGAGCAATGATGAAGTGCCCAGTAATGCAGACGCGATATATCGTTTCAAGCAGAACAGCGACCTGTACTGGCTGACTGGCATCACCCAGGAAGAAAGCAAGGTGATCCTCTATCCCGATCACCCCGACCCCAAATACCGGGAGGTGTTGGTACTCGTGCGCCCGAATGAATTGAAGGAGAAATGGGATGGCAAGAGATTGAGGGCGGAAGAAGCCAGGACCGCCAGCGGCATCCAGACGATCGTTTGGCTGGATATCCTCGACGGATTGCTTCAGCCATGGATCCATGAGGCCGAGACCATCTATCTCGATAGCAACGAGAACGACAGGAAGGCAAGCCTGGTACAGTCGAGCGACTACCGGTACATCCAGGAAATGAAAGCCCGGTACCCGCTCCACCAGTATGAGCGGGCCGCCAGGATAATGAAAGAGCTTCGCGGCGTAAAGACTGCGTTGGAAATTGAAGTATTGCAACGCGCGATCGATATTACCGAGACTACCTTTCGCCGCCTGTTGAAGTTTATCCGCCCTGGTGTCATGGAGTATGAGATCGAAGCGGAGATAGTTCATTCCTTTCTCAGCCAGCGGGCAACGGGAGAGGCCTACGGAAGTATCATCGCCAGCGGCGACCGTGCGAGAACGCTTCACTATGTTTCCAATAATGCGGAATGCAAGGATGGCGAACTTATCCTGATGGATTTTGGCGCCGAATATGGCGGATACAACGCGGATCTTACCCGCACAGTGCCGGTGAATGGAAAATTTACACGGCGTCAACGAACCGTTTACAATGCCTGTCTTCACCTTCACAATTATGCCAAGAGCTTGCTAAAGCCAGGGATCAGCGTTATTGACTATACGGAAAAAGTAGGGGAGGAAGCAACGCAGCAATTCCTCAGGATCGGTCTCCTGAAAAAGACGGATGTAAAGAACGAGGACCCGGATAACAGGGCGTATCGAAAGTACCTGTATCATGGCATATCGCACCATCTCGGTATCGATGTGCATGACCTGGGCACACGCACCGAACCTATCAAGGCCGGCATGGTGCTTACTGTGGAGCCCGGCATTTATATCCAGGAAGAACAAATGGGAATACGTATAGAGAACAATATCTGGATCACCAGGAATGGCAACCAGGACCTGATGAAGAATATACCCATCACTGCCGAAGACATCGAATCATTGATGAAGAAATAACATTTATCTTTCCGGCATGAAGCAAATTCCCAATCTCTTCACACTCCTGAATCTTATTTTCGGTTGTATCGCCATCGTATATATTTTACAAAACGGCATCGTGATCTTCGCGGATAGCGAAGGGGCACAGCTGGTGGATGTTCCAGAAAGGTTGTGGATGGCGTCGCTCTTCATAGGTCTCGCGGGTGTTGTTGATTTCCTCGATGGCTTTGTTGCCCGCATCTTCAAAGCGCATTCGGAAATGGGTAAGCAGCTGGACTCTCTTGCGGATCTCGTGAGCTTCGGTGTTGCACCGGGCCTGATCCTGTACCAGTTCCTGCGCCTCAGTTTCGCAAAGGAAGAGAATGGCCTGGATGTTTCTTTCCTCTGGTTGGTACCGGTGTTCATTTTACCCGCTGCCGCCGCCTGGCGACTGGCCAAATTCAATCTCGATCCCGGCCAGGAATTTAGCTTCAGGGGAATGCCTACGCCCGCGATCGGTTTGCTGGTTGCTTCCTTTCCGCTGATCTATTTCGCAAGCCATGGGAGCACCAGCCAGGAATGGCTGACGGATCTCTTGCTCAATAAATGGTTCATCTACGCCGTGGTATTGATCCTTTCAGCGCTCATGGTTTCTTCCCTGCCGCTGATGAGCTTGAAATTCAAAGACTACTCATTCAGGAATAATCTGCCGAAATACCTATTGGCAGTAATAGCGATCGCATCCATTATTATTTTGCAATGGCTTGCAGTGCCGGTCATCATCATCGCCTATGTTCTTGTATCTTTGCTTTTCAAAAATAAAGCCGCATGACATATACTGTACAGATCAAAGTAATGCCTCTTAAAGAACTATTGGATCCGCAGGGAAAGGCCGTCATGGGTGGGCTCAGGAATTTAGGCCTCGGAGGAGTTGAAGATGTCCGCGTAGGCAAGAATATCACGCTCCAGGTGACTGCTGATTCCCCCGACAAGGCAAAACAGATCGCAGAGGAAGCAAGCAAGAAATTATTAGCAAACCCTGTCATGGAATACTTCGAGGTCTCCGTCAACTGAGCCTGCTTCAAGTGGCTTGCGGCCACCTTTCAAATTTTCTCACATGCTTTATCTCGTTCCAACTCCAATCGGTAATCTGAAGGATATCACGCTAAGGGCGTTGGAAGTATTGAAACTGGTGGATCTCATTCTCGCGGAAGATACACGCACCACCTCTAACCTGCTCAATCACTACCAGATCATAAAGCCGCTTTCACCCTATCATCAGCACAATGAGCATAAGGTGCTGCAGCACCTGGTGAACCAATTACTCGAAGGAAAGAAGATAGCGGTTGTTACCGATGCCGGCACTCCCGGCATCTCCGACCCTGCCTTTCTATTGGTAAGAGAATGCATCAAGGTCGACATCAGGGTGGAATGCCTGCCCGGCGCAACGGCCTTTGTACCGGCTATCGTGAACAGCGGCATTCCGACCAACCGGTTTTGCTTCGAGGGCTTTCTACCCCTCAAGAAAGGAAGACAATCGTTGCTGAAGCAACTGGCCGAAGAGGAACGAACACTGATCATCTATGAATCGCCGATGCGGTTGGTGAAGACCCTCGAGGAGTTCATCGGCTATTTCGGCGCCAGCCGCCAATGCAGTGTGAGCCGGGAATTAACGAAATTATTCGAGGAAAATAAAAGGGGCACGCTGGAAGAGGTGCATGCCTATTACCGCGACAAAGGTGTGAAGGGAGAGATCGTGATCGTGCTGGCGGGTAAAGAAAAATGATAATTAATGGCCAAAAAAAAGGTCTAAATACCGTTCTTACCGGGAAAGGCTTCAATTTTGCAAAGAATAAAAAAAATTAAGATGAAAAAAGCGCATCTGTTATTACTGGCATTAGCCATTGGGTTCTCCGGCATTGGGTTCTCCCAGATCAGGGAAATACCAAAAGTGGTAGAAGAAACATTTACCAATCAATACAAGGGAGCTACGAACGTGAACTATAAGGATCAGCTTGTGAGAGTGGATGTGAGCTTCCAGCTTGATGGTGAGAATATGGTGGCCTCGTACACCAACAAGGGCGCCTGGCGGAATACGGAGAAGGAATGGACCTATGATAAGTTGTCCGATGCCGTGAAAGACGGCTTTACAAAAAGCAAGTATGCCGATCGTGAAGTAGAAGAAACGATCGTCATTTATCTTCCCGGCGGCGCCGAGCAGTACCGTTTGAAAGTAAAAAAGAACGGGGTAGAGAAGAAATATGTGTGGTTTAACGTCAAAGGAAGGTTGCTGCGCGAAGGGATCACACTCTAGCAGCCAAAAATCATAGTTACAAGAGAAAATAATTCTTTGGATGTTCACGATTGCGTTGATCGTAGAATTTTCAAGGTGCTAAAACCGTCATTATTATTATGAAAAGAATCTGCACCCTCGCGGCAGGACTCCTCATCGTTACTATCTCTTTTGCTCAGCCAGACCGCTGGCAGCAACGGGTGAAATATGCGATGGATGTGGATATGAATGTTGAAACAAACCGTTTAACCGGGAAACAGAAACTGGAATACACGAATAATTCCCCGGACACATTGACCAAGGTCTTCTATCATCTTTACTTCAATGCATTTCAGCCCGGCAGCATGATGGAT
>DATHKS010000457.1:0-5176 GCA_035488975.1 Chitinophagaceae bacterium
TCGTCTTTCCCGGTGCACCGGCAACCGGGTACATCGTCAAAGCAGGAACAGAAACCTTGCTGATATGAAGCTGTCCGCCCGGAAACTCGGATTTCTCCTTATTCTCCGAGGGCTTGCTATTGGGTACCTTATCATAGAGCGGAATGATCTCCTGGAGATGAGCCGGCTGGCAGATGCTGAACACTAATAAGGAAAGAAGGAGCTTTCTCATCTGGTTGTTTTTTTAAAATTAAGGCTAAACCCCGGGAAACTATCATGGGGTTCCCCGGTCCACTGAGCCAACATGAGATGCCTGGAACGGACATCCTTTCCAGCTGCGAATTGCAGGCATTTTTTTGGTGTCTGCGTTCTCACCGTTTTTCTGTTTCTTTGTCGGGCCCCTAAAAAATCAAACACACACATGAAAGACATTATCGTTCCTGTTGACTTTTCAGAAACTTCCTTGAATGCAGCTCGTTATGCCGCCGACATGTTCGGTGGAAAACCGGATGCGCATGTTATTCTCTATAATATGTTCAAAGATGAAGATGATGCCTCCACTGCGAGTTCTTACCTGGATAGTTTGAAGGCGGAGATGGAACAGAAAGGCATATCGAATATCGAGAACGTCATAGAACGAGGGGACGACCTGATCGATTCATTGGGAAGGCTGGCCTACCAGAAAACGGCCGAACTCATCGTAATGGGCATTTCCGAAAAGGATGAATGGCGCCAGATCTTCTCGGGTAGCAATACCCTTAAGATGGCCGATCAGAATGTCTGCCCCGTCATGATCATACCCCCCTCGGCAAAATATACCGGCATAAAGAATATCGCGCTGGCCTCCGATTTCAAGGACGTGGATGCCACCACACCTGTACTAGCCATAAAGACCGTGCTCGAGATATTCGACGCCAGTTTGCATATTGTGAATGTAGACAACGAACATTATGTGGCACTCACCGAGGAATACCTGGCGGAGCGTACGAAGATGCAGTCCATGTTCTCCGATTACAACCCCGAGTTCTACTTCATTGGCATGAATGATTTCTATGAGGCCATCGAGCAATTCTCGAAGGATCGCAATATCGACCTGGTCATTATCATTCCCAAGAACCATTCTTTCATCAATAGCCTCTTCAGCAGCAGTCATACCAAGAAACTGGCGTTTAATAGTAATGTTCCGGTGCTGGCGGCACATCAATGACCGAGAACGTGAAACGTGAATCGGTAATCGTGAATAGCGGCACTCCTTAGTTTGCTTTGAGCGGGGATCTACCTATCCATCGGGGTCGGTCCAAAGGACTCCTTTGGGGAATATTGCGTATTGTCCGAAAGACTCCGGACTCCTTCGGAGAATATTTCATTCGTGTCTCCCTCCAGCAACCCTGTTCGGTCCGGGAGGCTACTTGACCATTGAATATTAAGTATTAAATATTGAATATTTGCCTTTAATCTCCAATTCCTTGCCTCCCTCCCGATTCCCTACCTTTGCCGTATGTCTTTCCTGACCTATATCACACGCATGAAAAGGTTTGCCGACTTACTCCCGGCCAATTTCTACATCCCGGATTAACGTCCGCGGAGCCCACCCATTCCCGTATCCCGCTGCGCGTTTTTATTTATTCAAAAGATCCATTTGTATGGCAAAGAGCAATACCAAGATAAGTATCACATCGGAAGTTGGAACCCTGCGCCGCCTACTGGTCCATAGCCCTGACAGCGGTTTGGGAAAGGTTGTTCCTTCCAAGGCCCAGGACTGGCTCTTCGAGGACATTGTCCATCTCGATACCATCCGCCGGAAGGAATATGATTTCTATACCATGCTCCTGCTTTATTTTCTCGATCCCGATAAGATCAAGGGGAGGCTTGCAGAGATAAACGACCCGGATAATAATTTTGATTTCTATAAACCCGATCACCCCGCTTTCTTCCGCTCCGATAAAGTGGTGGAACTGCAGTGGCTCCTCGGCGACATCCTCGGCGATCACGAGATCAAGGCGAAGCTGGTCTCCTCCGTTTGCGCCATCGAGAACTGTTCCTATGAGCTACAGGAGAAACTGGTAGCCCTGGAGGCCAACGAACTTGCCAAACTCATCATCAGCGGGACCTCCAATGAGAAGGAAATGCTGTTTCCCCCGATACCGAATTTCATTTTCACCCGTGATATCGGGATCTGCATCAACGACTATATCCTGCTCAACAAACCGGCCAAACCGGCACGGATCAGGGAGGCCCTGCTCGTGAAGTATATTTTCTATAACCACGAAATGTTCGCCGCCTACCGCAACAATGTCATCGAACTTCCAAATATGTCGCACCACTTCCTGCTGCCGAAGGATGGCGACGACAAGAAAGTTACCCTCGAGGGTGGTGATATAATGGTCATCACACGCGATCATCTTTTGATCGGTATCAGTGAAAGAACAACGATGGAGGCCGCGCATCAATGCATCAAATTATTATTCGATAAAAATGTGGTGAAGAAGATCACCGTGGTGAAGATCCCCAAGAAGAGGGACTACATGCACATCGACACCGTGTTTACACAAGTGAAGAGGAATGTATGGGTATTACTTGGCGCCTTTTCACGGAAGGCCATCAAGATGGAGGATGCCGATCCCGTACAACGCGTGCTCGAGGGCAACAAGAAAGAAGACAAGATCCGGATCACGCAATTCAGGAAGAAGGATCCCTCCCAGCCCGAATACTTCGACAATCTCGAAGAATTGCTGGCGGACATAAGCAAGAATGATATGAAATGCGAGGAGAAGGTCAAGTTCATCTATTCCGGCAACAACGAATTCCCCTATGATGCCCGCGAACAATGGACGGATTCCTGCAATCTTCTCGCGCTAAAGGAAGGCGTTGTGCTCGGATACGATCGCAACGACAAGACCATCGAGGCCTTCAAGGAGGCCGGCTTCAACATTATCCATGCACACGATCTCGTACAGAAACTGGAGAGCGGTGAAATAAAGACAAAGGATATCGAAGACACGCTGATCACCATGCCTTCTGCCGAACTATCCCGTGCCCGGGGCGGCTTTCACTGCATGAGCATGCCATTGCAGCGGGATGACGTGGAATAGTAAAGTCAAAATTAAAAAGTAAAAATTCAAAAAGGCGTGCTACCAGGAAAGGCCTTTCTCTATGAACATTCTTGACGTTTGTCATTCGTTCATCTTCCAGAGACAGCCTTTTCTATTACGAAGGAACATGTCGCCTATCACGATTTTTTGAATTTTTAATTTTGAATTTTGACTTAATAATTCGGCTTTAAAATGCAAACGACCTCCCATCTCCTCATGATCCGCCCCGTTAATTTCGGCTACAATGCCGAGACCGCGGTGAACAATGCCTTTCAGGTACAGGGCAGTAATGACAATGTGCAACAGGAAGCATTGAGAGAATTTGACGCGTTCGTCAGCCTGTTGCGCGACAACGAGGTCGATGTCACGGTCGTCGATGATTCGCCGCTACCGCATACTCCCGATTCGATATTTCCCAACAACTGGATCTCCTTTCACGATGACGGCACCCTTGTTTTCTATCCCATGTATGCTGTCAACCGCCGGGCGGAAAGAAATCCGGCGATCATAGATCTCGTCAGGGAGAAATTCACTGGCGGCAAGGAGATCGACCTGAGTTACTATGAACAGCAGGACCAGTTCCTCGAAGGCACAGGCAGCATGGTACTCGACAGGGATAACCGGATCGCGTATGCCTGCCTCTCGCCAAGGACGAGTGCCGAAGTGCTCACCGATTTCTGCCGGCGATTGAATTACCGTCCCATGGCCTTTTCCGCCACTGATGGAAACGGCAGGGCCATCTATCATACCAATGTAATGATGTGCGTTGCCGACCGCTATGTGGTCATTTGCCTGGAAAGCATTCCCGACCCCGGTGAACAGGAGGCCGTCGTACGTTGTATCACGGAGAGTGGAAAAAAAATAGTCCCTATTACGCTGGCGCAAATGAATCATTTCGCAGGAAACATGCTCCAGGTGAACAATCGCCAGGGCGAGAAATTATTGGTGCTATCCTCACAGGCGTATGCATCGCTCACAGACCGGCAGGTGGAAGAGCTCACGGCATTCAACCGGATCATTCACTCCTCACTCGATACGATAGAGGCCAATGGTGGAGGGAGTGCGAGGTGTATGATGGCGGAAATACACTTAAAAGCCAAAACTAAATAGAAAGTCAAAATTCAAAAGTCAAAATTCAAAAAGAGAGTCTGGGTTTGGGAATTGAACCACGAAGGCGCAAAGACACAAAGAGGCACGAAGGAATACAACGTGAATCGTGAAACGTCAATCGCTGTCTCATCGGGGTCTGGCGTAGCCGACCCCGATGGATAGATATATTCTCACACAAGCAAATTTAAGCCTGCTCCAATTGACGATTCACGATTACCGATTCACGTTTCTTATTTTCGTAACATGAAATATTTCCTCTTCATCTTCTTTTCCCTCTCATTACAAATTGCCTTGGCCCAGGATCACTATAAGGACTCGCTGCAGGACTATCTGAATACATATGTAAAGGATCACGAAGTGGTGACGGGCAGTGATAAGGATTTTTTCCGGTTCTATCCCATCGATAAAAACTTCAGGGTGATCGCCACCCTGGCGCCGCCGAAAGATGGAAAATGGTTCAGCATGCCCACGTCAGGGAAAACGCCGCAAATATTTCGCGTGTATGGAATACTCCATTTCGAAATCCACGATACGCTTGTTACGCTGAATCTCTACCAGTCGCAGAATCTTTTGCAGACTGAAAAATACCGGGACCTTCTTTTCCTGCCCTTCACCGATCAAAGTTCAGGAGAGGAGACCTATGCTGCCGGCCGCTATATCGACCTCACTATTGCCGACATCAGGGATAATAGAGTAATACTCGATTTCAATAAGGCCTACAACCCTTACTGCGCCTATGTTTCCGGGCGGTACAACTGTCCTATTCCACCGAGGGAAAACCAGCTTCAGGTGAAGATAGCAGCGGGAGAGAAGAAGTTTGGGAAAGAACATAACTAAATGGGAATGGCGTAGGAAATATTCTCCGAAGGAGTCCGGAGTCCTTCGGACAATATTCAATAATCAATATTCAATTCTCAAGGGGCAGTCTGCTTATAGAAAAATCATTTCATCCAGCATAACTTTTGACGATATGACTAACCGATCAGCGCGAGGGT
>DATHKS010000458.1:0-4896 GCA_035488975.1 Chitinophagaceae bacterium
ATAGTGCTGCAAAATAAGGTAAAGTCGTAACATTTAGACACCGGCAATCCGTTCGGCTGGCCAAACGGTGTTTGCGTAAAAGGCCCATGTCGCGAAGCGCACCATTATTTTGTGAACAGGTATATGGAAAAAGGAACGCAAGGCATCTCAGGAGAAATCAACAGTATGAAAAAAAGACTCCTGCTCCCGGCTTGCCTGGTCGGTATGACCCTGCTCGCCCAAGCCCAATCTAATGTACCTCCACCACCTCCTCCACCCGAGCCACCAAAGGTGACGATGGTCAAGACCCCGCCGCCGCCGCGCATAGTAAGGAATGAACCCATGAAGGACTTCCTTCACAACAACCCGGACGTAATAGGCATCAAGGTTACGAACAAGCTGGTGATCGTAACGCGTAAGGATAATTCGATCGAGAAATACAACCTTGCCGACGATGCACAGGCCAAGGCATTTAAAGAGAAATACGGCGAATTACCAGCTCCGCCGCCCCCTCCTCTGCCACCTAAAGAGAAGAGTTTGTCCCTGAGCTGAACACTTTTTTAAATAATAAAACCTCCACAGGGAGGTTTTATTATTATTCATTTATGGGGATGAGATCAGACGGAGAAACTTTCGCCGCAACCGCAGGTGCGGCTCGCATTGGGATTGCTGAAATAGAATCCCTTTCCATTCAACCCATCGGAGAAATCGAGCGTGGTATTCACGAGATAAAGAAAACTCTTCAGGTCTGTGACTACCTTGATCCCATTGTTCTCGAACGATTGATCCATCGGTTTCATTTCGTTGTCGAAGTCCATTTTATAACTTAGGCCGGAGCAACCGCCACCAACCACGCTGACGCGGAGGAAATAGGACGGATCATTACCTGTATCGGCCTGCGCCAGCAACTCCTTCACCTTGGCCTTCGCCTTATCGCTTACGTAGATCGCGTTTTCTAATGCTACACTCATAAAATCAAAATTCAAGGGTAAAAGCCGTCGTTGCCGGCAATCCTTCTACCCATATTGTTAATGAATTATCTTCTCTTCCAATTTTAACTCGGGCAACCCATTCTTCACCCTGTAATCATTGATGGCTGCTTTTATTGCATCCTCTGCGAGCACCGAACAATGGATCTTCACGGGCGGTAGATTCAGTTCCTCCACAATCGCCATGTTGTCGATAGCGATGGCCTCATCGATCGACTTACCCTTCAACCACTCGGTAGCGAGTGAAGAGGAAGCGATGGCGGAGCCGCAACCGAAGGTCTTGAACTTTGCATCCCGTATGGTTCCGGTTGCCTCATCCACTTCGATCTGCAGACGCATTACATCTCCACATTCCGGAGCACCCACCAGGCCGGTGCCGACATTGGATTTCGATTTGTCGAGCGTACCTACATTCTTAGGATTCTGGTAGTGGTCGATGACTTTGTCTGAATATGACATTTGTTTCTTTGTTTAGTTTTGTTAGTTGATAAGTTAATAGAGTTATAGGTTGATAAGCTTTAACTTGTACGCCCTCCCAACTTATCAACTTATCAACTTAATGATGCGCCCATTCGATCGTACTCAGGTCGATGCCTTCCTTGAACATCTCCCACAGCGGGCTCATTTCCCTCAATTTGTTTACCGTATCCGTCACCTGCCTGATGGTATAATCGATCTGTTCCTCATCCGTGAACCGGCCGAGGCCAAAGCGAAGGGAGCTATGAGCCAGATCATCGCCAAGTCCTAATGCCTTCAACACATACGATGGCTCGAGCGATGCCGAAGTACATGCCGATCCCGAAGATACAGCGATATCCTTGTTGAAGCCCATCATCAGTCCTTCGCCTTCCACGTACTTGAAAGAAATATTCGTTACATGTGGCAGCTTGAATTCCTTATCTCCATTTAAATATGATTCTTCTATTTCGAGCAGTGCATTCTGCAGCCGGTCGCGGAGTTTGCTCACGCGGGCCGTTTCTTCTTCCATTTCATTGAGACAGATCTCACATGCCTTGCCAAATCCTACAATGCCCGGTACGTTCAGCGTTCCACTCCGCATTCCCCTTTCATGTCCGCCGCCATCCATCTGCGCCGTTACCTTCACCCTCGGATTCTTTCGTCTTACATAAAGTGCGCCCACACCCTTTGGCCCATACATCTTGTGCGCGCTGAATGCCATCAGGTCGATACCGTCCTTGTTCACATCCACAGGGATCTTCCCGACGGCCTGCGTGGCATCGCTGAAGACAAGCACGCCATGTTTTTTTGCGATGGCGCTTATCTCCTTCATCGGCATTACCGTACCAATCTCATTGTTCGCATACATAAGCGATATGAGGATCGTATTTGGTTTGATGGCCGCTTCCAGTTCCGCGAGATCGACGAGACCGTTGTCACGCACCTTCAGGTAAGTGACTTCGCCGCCTTCCTTTTCGATATGCTTGCAGGTATCGAGAACGGCCTTATGTTCGATATTGCAGGTGATGATATGATTTCCCTTCGTGGCATACATTTCAAAGACACCCTTTATGGCAAGGTTGTCTCCTTCCGTAGCGCCGGAGGTGAAGATTATCTCCTTTGGATCGGCCCCGATAAGGCGCGCCACCTGCTCTCTTGCCGTATCCACCGCCTGCTCTGCCTGCCACCCGAAAGGATGGTTGCGGCTGGCTGCATTCCCGAATGAACTGGTGAAATAGGGAAGCATCGCCTCCACTACCCTTGGATCGCAGGGAGTAGTAGCATTATGATCGAGATAGATTGGAAATTTCAACATAAAGTCGGGTGATCTTTTTCGTTTCAATTAAACACAAAATTAGCTCAAAAGGTTCTATTTTGGGTAAGTTTTAGTGACGTGAATCGTCAAACGTGAAACGTGAATTGCACACACTAATTGTTTGGAAAAACGTTGCTTATTGAACGGGAATCTGCCTGCATCGCCTGCGCGCGGCTTCGGCGAGCAAGGCCGAAATGCAGGTTGAACATACTAACTAATTGCCTGGAAAACATTGCTTATTGAACGGGGATCGGGAAATGGTCGCCGTGAGGTGCCCTCAAATATTGCTTATGGAAGGAAAGATAGAACACATCGGCATAGCCGTTAAAAGCCTGGAAGTATCCATCCCGCTTTTTGAAAAATTGCTTCAAGGCGTTTGTTATAAGACCGAGGTCGTGGAAGCCGAGGGAGTGAACACGGCCTTCTTCCGCGCCGGCGATAGTAAGCTCGAGTTGCTGGAGAGCCGCGATGCGGACGGCGTCATCGCAAAGTTCATTGGCAGGAAAGGCGAAGGCATGCATCATATCGCCTTTGCGGTAACCGATATCTACAAGGAAATAGAACGCTTGAAGAAGGAGGGATTTGTCTTCCTGAATGAGACACCCAAGGCCGGCGCCGACAATAAACTCGTCTGTTTCCTCCATCCAAAGGATACCAATGGCGTGCTGATCGAATTATGTATGGAGAAAAGTAACACCCAATAGCGCCCGTATCAGGCCGTCTTATTCAGGGTATTTTCCGCAACGGTCGTGTCTGAATTAATGATCCCCAGTTTCTCTACAGCAGCTTGGGCCGCTATCTGTGAGGCATCTTTCTTATTGAAGGCCTTGCCCTCTGCTATGGCCTTGCCGTCGATAACGGCGGCTACGGTAAACAGGCGGCGGCCATTCTCGAGTTTCTCGTTGAGCGTCTCAAACTCCAGTACCTTGCCTTTCTTATTGGCCCAGCCATAGAGCTTGTTCTTATGATTGATCTCGAGGTTTTCGAGGTCATCCATGAACATGTGCGGTTGGATGATGTATTCAAGTACCCACTTCGCCGTTTTCTTATAGTCGGCATCGAGATAGACAGCACCTACCAAGGCCTCCAGCGTGTTGCCGAAGATCTGGCTCACTTTCAGTGAGCTGTCGAGCTTATTGTAAAGGGTCACCTTCTTCAGGCCCATGCGGATGGCGATCTCGTTCAACTGCTGACGGTTGACCATCTTGCTTCGCATTTCCGTGAGAAAGCCCTCTTCCCGGTAGGGATATCGTTTGAAGAGATAGTCGGCTATCAGGGCGCTAAGAACGGCATCACCCAGGTATTCAAGACGTTCATTATTCTCATCGGCGCCCTCCCTTACGGAGCGGTGGGTAAGAGCCGTTTTGTAAAGCGAAATATTGTTCGGCGGGAAACCCAAGATATTCTTGAGCTCCTTTTTGAAGGTCGAGCTGGAGTGCTTCTTAAAAAGTTTGGTTAGGAAATCCACAGTAATCAATCTACGAAAAAAATTTGAAAAGCTCTAAAAGTCCGGACTTTAGTTGATCAGGGTATGGAAAAATATGGCATATTACCTGCTTGCGAAGCGGCCATCGAACGAAAAATGCTGAGCGGAGTTTACTCCTTGTACTTCTTCACGATCACGCAGGCATTGTGGCCGCCGAACCCGAAGGTGTTGCTCAACGCGGCATTGACGATGCGCTTTTGCGACTGGTTGAACGTAAAGTTCAGTTTCGGGTCAAGTTCCGGATCATCGGTAAAGTGATTGATGGTCGGGGGAACGATATCGTGTATCACCGCCTCGATACAGGCGATGGCCTCGATAACGCCCGCTGCACCCAGGCAATGACCGGTCATGCTTTTGGTAGAGCTGATATTGAGCTTGTAAGCGTGCTCTCCGAATACATGAAGGATAGCCTTGGTCTCCGCTATATCACCCAGCGGCGTGGAGGTTCCATGCGTGTTTATGTAGTCGATGTTCTCGGGTTTCATGCCGGCATCGTCCAGTGCGGCAAGCATCACATTTTTCGCACCGAGTCCCTCGGGATGGGGTGCGGTAATGTGATGTGCGTCTGCTGAAGCGCCACCACCCACTACTTCGCAATAGATCCTGGCGCCCCTGGCCTTGGCGTGCTCGAGCTCTTCGAGAACGAGAACACCCGCTGCTTCACCGAT
>DATHKS010000459.1:0-2098 GCA_035488975.1 Chitinophagaceae bacterium
GAATACCCGGGTCACAGCTTCTTTACGACGTCCTACACCTGTTGTTTGCTTTTCCATTATGTGTTGTTTGGAAGTTTAAATTTTGTTTTCGCCTGATTAGAATTTCAACTCTTTTGGTTGTTGTGCGGTATGCGGATGTGCGGCACCGGCATACACGAATAACTTCTTGTACATCTTGCGGCCCAGGCGATTCTTTGGTAACATTCCTTTTACGGCTCTTTCGATAAGCACTTCGGGACGGCGCTTCTGGAGATTGGAAGCTGTTTCTTCCTTACGTCCGCCAGGATAACCGGTAAAGTGATCGTAGATCTTCTGGTCGATCTTGTGGCCCGTAAGGACAACTTTTTCGGCATTGATCACCACGATATAATCGCCGGTGTCTACGTGAGGAGTATAGTATGCCTTATTCTTACCGCGAAGTATCGCAGCGATTCGGGCACACATACGTCCAACGGTTTGATTAGTACCATCAACAACATACCAGGTACGTTGTACAGTAGCCTCGTTCGCATGTTTGGTCGTGAAATGTAATTTGCTCATTTGTTTTCTTTTAAAGATTACCGCTATCCCGGTAACCGGTTTTATAATACCCAAGGTTTTCTTTGGGGGTGCAAAGATAAGAGGGAGAAATGTTTTTTCCCAAAATCCTGCAAGCAATTTTTCATAGACGCCTTTACAATCGACTGATTATCAATAATAATTTTGACCAGTTAAAATCATCACCGGTCCGGCAGGCCGCCCGGCGGCCTCTTCGACTTCAGGAAATTGGCTACATTCGAAAGTAAAAACAGAAGGATAAATATGTCGATCCATCAACTCAACCGTACCGTCTTTGGCGATTCAAAGGACTCGGGCAACCTGCTTTCTCCTGAAGAAGCACATGAATTATTGAACGATTGGGTTCCCAATGAACGCCTTCGCCTTCATATGAAGCAGGTAGGTGCGCTCATGAAGGCCTGGGCTTTGGAAAGGGAAAATGCGGATGAACTGACCGCCAGGAAGTGGGAACAGGCCGGGCTGCTGCACGATGCCGACTGGGAGAAATTCCCGGATGGCCATTGCAGGGTGATCATCGAGGAATTGGAAACACGGCAGGTGGATCCCGAGATCCTTCATTGCATCGCCTCGCATGGGCCGAAGTACTTCGGCGTGGAGCCGGTGAACCAGATGGACAAGATGATCTATGCCTTCGACGAACTCTCCGGCCTGATCCATGCCGCCGCGCTGATACGTCCAACCCGGTACGAGGGACTGGAAGTAAAAAGTGTATTGAAGCGCCTCAAGACACCGTCATTCGCCGCGCAGGTGAACAGGGAAGATATTACGGATGCATTGTCCAGAATCGATGTGACATTGGAAGAGTTGATCGAATTCATTCTCGACCATCAGGCTGTTGTGGAGTGAGTGGTTGAAAAGGGGAATTGGGAATAAGGGATTAGGAATTAGGCCTTATGAGAAGATTCTCCAAAGACCAGCCCAATTCCTTATTCCCAATTACCAATTCCTTTTTCTAAAAAACGAATTTGCATGAAAAAAATCCTCTGCATCGGCGAAGCCCTGATCGATATGATCTGCACGGATACGAACCAGTCGCTCTCCGATGGTCAGCATTTCCTGAAGAAAGCCGGTGGCGCTCCCACCAATGTGGCGGCGGCCATTGCGGCATTGGGTGGAAAGGTAGAGCTCGCAGCGAAGGTGGGCACCGATCCCTTTGGGAAACGTTTGATCGATGTGATGCAGGAATTTCATGTCAGCACCAAATGGATCCTGCAGGACCCGCATTATTTTACCACGTTCGCCTTCGTATCACTAATGGAGAATGGAGAGCGGGATTTTTTTTTCAACCGTGGCGCCGATGGCCAACTGAGCCTGGAGGAGATAGAGAAGATCGACCTGGATGAATTTTCGATCGTTCACTTCGGCTCCGCAACGGGCTTCTTACCCGGACCCTTGCAGGCGGCCTACGAGCATCTCTTTCACAAATGCCTGCAGCGGGATATCTTCATCAGCTTCGATCCCAACTACCGTCATCTTCTCTTCCAGAATAACTCGCAGACCTTCGTTGATCAGTCCTGGAATAGAAGATGACGGTAGTTGG
>DATHKS010000460.1:0-3685 GCA_035488975.1 Chitinophagaceae bacterium
AAGTAGTATATATGGATATGAGTAAATTTCCGAGTTAAGAATCATCGGAAGAGATATTTTATCGCTTTTGTCAGTGAAACCTTATACTCCGTTTCATCATTAATATATGTATCCAGGCAGGTGCCATTGTGATATTTATCAACCAGCGTAGTTACCGGCGTATAATTAGTGTATAAAATATGAGACTGCCTGTAGGGCGGGTTATTGGAGTCAATATCGAACATCGTTCCGTACTCTGTCATCGCCAATTTGTCGCATCCGATTTTCACCCGATCGAACGGAATCAGCTCATCCTTAGGGTGAACAAACGCATAATAGTTTGCATGATTAGTGGCATTGTTCACCCAGTTTGGAATTGCGCCATTATCCAGAAAATCTATGGCCGAAAACATTACCACACGTTTAGCAGGAAATTCTTTTCCCATAATTCCTACAAGACAGCCTCCCTGCGAGTGGCCGGCAAGAATTATTTTGCTCCATTGCAGTTGACCATCCACATAAAACTGATCCCAACCCTGTCCCGGTTTATTTGTTACCAGGTAGGCCATTAATTTATTCAACCTGTTCATGACCGAATTGGCGGGGGACACAAACACGCCCGGATGCCTGTCAACCCCATCTATATTTTCCATTCTTGCCCGATAATGGCAGGTAACATCTCCCGTACCACGGCACAGTGGATTAACCGGCGAATCATATTTATACGACAGGCCCACAACATGATAACCCAGCCGGGCTATCTGCCGCATTACAAATTTAAAATTGCCCGGATACCTGTATGTGCCCGGAAGAAATACCACCAGCGAATGCATTGCATCCTGGTTCGGTTTCAACATATAATGTTTTAACGTGCCAAATTCATTAATAGCAGCATCCGTTGCAACGGGCGTTATGGAATCCCAGGTGATGGTTTGCGCGCTAAGTTGTAATACGGCACAAAGCGTAATTAATAACGCAATAGATCTCATTAGTCTACCTTTTACTGAATTTAGTTGCTCCCTCATTTCCCCCCGGTTACCTGCTGAATTGCCCGGAGCCAGTTTAAGCCAAGAATCTTTTTGATTCGCTGATCGTTGTAACCCAGCTTTTGCATCGCCATGGTCATCTGTGGATAATCGCTGATGTCTTTAATTTCGTGCGGCAGTTCGGGGCCGCCATCGAAATCGGAGCCAAGCGCCATGTGATCCTCCCCTACTAACTGTACGCCATAGTCGATCACTTTAGCCAGCTGATCTACATGCATCCAATACTCGTCTGGAATGGTTCCTCTGAAATTGAGCGGAACCTCTCGCGCCAGCTCCTTGTCTACTTCTTCAATCGTCTGCATTGTAGATCGCGGTACCAAGGATTTCGGTATGGTCCCTTTTGGCACTGTCGGTTTAGCAGCAGCGGGTGGTTTCTTCCATGCCCAGTATTTTGGGTTGTTAAAGAGACTTCCAAAGTGAATGCCGATCACACCACCCTTTGATGCGACAGCTTTTGCCGCTTCATCGGAAATACAACGCGGATGATCTACGATGCTGTAAAATCCGCCGTGACTGTAAATCACAGGATGTTTACTTGCCTCGACAGTCTGCAGGATGGCATCATTAGATGCATGGGCAATGTTAATGACCATTCCAAGAGTATTCATTTCGGCGATGATCTTTTTTCCGAGGTCGTTAATGCCACCCCAATAGCTGATATCATTGCAGGCGTCAATAAAAGCGTTAGTAGTATTGTGTGCGGTAAGCTGCATCGATCTTAGTCCGAGTCGGTAAAGCGCCCGCAGCAAGTTGATGTCGCCATTAAGGTCAAAACCGCCTTCCAGATCCAGAAAGGCTGCGATCTTGCCTTTCTTATTGATGCGTTCTATATCAGAGGCGTTGAGCGCCAGTTCGATCATCGAACTATTCTTTTTGATTTGGTCCAATGCAAGGTTCACCACACGAAAAGTGTTTGTCGTCTCGAACCTTCCGGGATAATAGTTTTCAGGAGTATAGACCGAGAAGAACATCGCATCCACGCCGCCTTCTTTAGCTCTTGGGAGATCGACGTTTCCATCCGGGTAACGCTGGCCTATGTCGGTTTTCATCAACAGCTCGCGAGTCATTACATGCGTATGTCCGTCCATCACAAATGCCTGGCGATGCAGATCAGGCATCAGCTTATGTTGAGGATAATAATTGTACCCCGCGACAGGAGCGGATAATAAGGATTGTGGCAGAACAGTTCCGGCTATCGGCAGGAGTGTCAAGCTCTTTATTAGTTCTCGGCGTTTCATTTCTTTTGTAATTGATTGTTTATTCGCCTATTTGTCGAAACCCCGAATATAAGGGACGTTTGGCGGCCGCTCGCCAGTGCTAAATTGCGATCCTCGTGTGGAGTGGTAAGTCATATTCATGAACGGCGTCTCGATGCGGCGTCCGATTTCGGAGTAACGGCCATTCTCCCAGTTCGATTCCATATTGTAAGACACAATCCCGGTGGACAGCAGCAGTCGCTCTGCATTGAATGGTTCCTTTTTGGTCACCATCATTTCCGTAATCCAGTGCGGTTGTGAGTTCGAGGCGTGGTACTGAGAGAATGGGCCTGGCCAGCCAAGCATCGAAATGACCGTCGGGTCTTTCCGCCCGTCGATTTCGCCGGCGTAAGTCCACCCGACGCCATCGGCATTGTATACTGCGGCCTTTGTGCCATCATTGTACTCTACGATGCAGACGTTTGGCCGGTCGATCTCCTGGAAGTGTCCCTGCTTCAAATCAAAACTTTTCCGTACTGCCTCCAGCAGCTTGCCAGCCCAGGAATTGCGTTCAGTCCACTTCCAGGTTTCGGGCCCGCGAATGCACTGCACCGACCTGACGCCGGTCTCTCCCCCCTTGCGGCGTTCTACAAAGGCCTGGAGCACATCGACGCAATGGAAAAAAGCTCCCTCGTCGGGTGCGCCACCAACCACAATCGAAGCCTTTATGGGCGTATCGATATCGAGTTCAATCTCGGGTTTGCGGAAGTAAGTCGGTATGGATGAACCCCCGGTCAAAGGAAATTTAAGCTCACGGGATTTGTCAAACATCCATTTGGCTTCGTCCCAACTGTAGGAAAGGTGCTTGTCATTGAAGACTGGCACCGATCGCTTGCTCTGCTCGAAAATACTCATAACCTGCTGGTAGATCCACCAGCGTGGCAACAGCCACTGCCCTTTGAGATTGGTTGGATAGTTCCCGTGTTCTGCGATTACGACAACACCATCCACGGCAAGTTCCTTCCCTCCCAGCGTGAGCGCCTCAGCTACTGTCTTGAAGATTGGAATATTCTTCGATTTGCATATTTTCTCACCCAGTCCACTCTCCGGAAGCTGATGTATGTAAACGGATACAATTTCAATTCTCGAAGGAGTGTGGGCCCCCTGCCACCAGTAGCCGTCCAGCAACTTGGCCATGATCCAGTCCGCATGTGAATTTGGAGCAGCCCAATAGGATGCGAGACAGGCGATACGTGGCCGCTTTTGCGCTGTCTGCACAACAGCACCGGATGCGATGTCGGTCAAAGCCGTTAAACCGGCCAGACCTGTTATTCCCAGCATTTCACGCCGGGAGAAGTGATGATTTGATTCCATGGTTTCAGTGATTGAAATTTTGCGTCTTTGCGCTTTCTTGGCGCCTTTGCGTGAAATCTTCCCCGCGCCTTCGCGTGAAATAAATACTGA
>DATHKS010000461.1:0-2265 GCA_035488975.1 Chitinophagaceae bacterium
GGTCCCATTAAATTTCTTTCGGTCCAGTTTGCCTTTCAGCGTTATATTATTGTACCGGTAGTCTTTGTAGTCTGCGAAATTGATCTTGCCGTCTATATCGGTCTGCCGCGTTTTCTCGTCAAATCCTCTTCCCTTTATGGAACCATTGAGTGATACTGCGCCGATCTCGTCATCGCCGATGAGTTCGCCCAGGCGGAAATAATCGGTCGAGATAGTGCCGGAATATACGGGCTGTTGTTTCGAAGGCAGCTTCATGTTAATGTCACTGGTGATCGATCCCAGGTTGGTCTGTATCGTACCGAAGGTGACGAAGTCGCGGATAAAGCCCGTGAAGCTTCCCTTGAACTTTATGTATTGAAGCTTGCGCAGGTTTGGCTTCGTTATGGTCCTGATGGCAGGAACGAACGCTGCCGCATCGTCGTAGGTAGTCCTGAAATCATTCGCCTTGAAATCGATGAAGGTCTGGTTGATGTCGGGAAGGCCCGTCATGCTTATGTCTCCATTCAGCAATGTATTATTGCCGGCGAGGATAACCAGGTCTTTGCCCACCAGGTCGTCCACTGTTCCTCTCGCGGAGCCCTTCAATCGCAACGCCTTCTTCCAGCTCTTCATGCCGGGAGCGAAGTAGGCTATATCGTCGCTGTCGATCTCTGCATTATCGAAATTCGCCTGCATCTTCACGGCGTGGATGAAATCGTTCATGCTGGTGAAGTCGTCGTAGTTCATGCGGAAATAATTCCGGATGGTGCTGTTATTGGTCTTGATGTCCAGTTTATCGAATGCCATTTCCTGCGGCGTGAGCTTGAGGTCCGCGATCATGTTCTTCACCTCGAAGCCGCTGCGTTCCTTTGTCTGCAGGTTAATATGTGCCGTCACGGTATCCTTCTCCCAGCGCAGGTCCGTGAAGTGTGTATAGATCTTGGAGAATTCGATATGTTTTCCATCAAAATAGGAATGCACGGCGGCGGTGTCGGCGCGGTCGGTCTTGAAGGTGCCATCCTGTATATCCAGCTTCGCCGCCTTCACTATCCAGCCTTCCGCATTCCATTTCAGCGTTGAGTCGATCAGCGGCGCCGTCTTATCCTTCTCGTCCATCGCGCGCGGCGGTTTCGTGCCCTGGTAGTCGAACAGGCTCACATAGGGAGAAACAATAGTGAGCACATTCAGATCTATCGTCTTCTTCGCGAAATTAATATCCTTCGCCTCGAGATTCAGTGAGCCGAGTGCCAGCATCATATTATGCCCCTTCCATTTATCTATCTGGTAAAAGGTCACGTGTTCCAGGGAGATCTGTTTCAGGTTGAGCTGCGTTCCCTCTTTTTTGTCACCGCTGCCACTGGAGGGCGAGGAGAAATAATCGAGGAGGAACTGGTGGTTCCAGGTGGAATCGGTACGCTCTATCCGCATTACGGCATTCTTGAGCCCGATATACTTGAGTTCGATATTCTTGTTGAAGAAGAACCAATCGGTGAGCCGCACATTCAGGTCGCCGGCGTAGAGCAGGGTATCTCCCTTCCGGTCCTCGACCAGGGTGCCTTCCAGGTGCAGCTTATTAAACAGGGAAAAATCGATGTGCTTGATATCCACGCGGGTCTTCAGGTCCTTCGACAGTCTTGCCGTCACCTTCCCGATGATGTAGTTCTGCCCGAAGGGTGTTTGAATAAAGATCCAGGCCGCCATTACGAGGAACAGCAGCGACAGGAACACCCATAATACTATTTTCTTGAATTTCCTCAGGTACAACCTTTTAACGGTATAAAAATAGGCAATCGCGGGCTCAAGGCAAATACAATACCATGTTAGCGTCCCACTTTACCAACTTTCTAACCTTTGACTGGTTTGCAGGGGTTAAAGTTGGGTGCGGGTGGTATTTATTATTGGGTAAATTGCTCAAAAATCACCACATGAAGAAACTACTCATCCTTTTTTCATTCCTCATCGTTCATAGGGCTATCGCGCAACAAGATACGCTGAAAAATAAGTATGTCCTGGTCATTCATGGAGGTGCGGGCACTATCCTCAAAAGCCAGATGACGCCGGAGAAGGAGAAGGCCTATACCGAGGCGCTGAACATGGCGCTCGACAAAGGGCAGGCCATCCTGAAGGGCGGCGGTACGGCCCTCGATGCGGTGGAGGCAAGCATACGCGTGCTGGAGGACAACCCGCTCTTCAATGCGGGAAAGGGCGCGGTTTTCACCAATGAAGGAAAGAATGAGATGGATGCGGCCATTATGAATGGAAAGACGCTGGCGGCTGGCTCGGTGG
>DATHKS010000462.1:0-6403 GCA_035488975.1 Chitinophagaceae bacterium
AAGGAAAAATATTCAATATTCAATACGCAATATTCAATGCTCAAGTGGGGCAGTCTGCTATTCGAAATCTCATTTCGTTTAGTATATTTTCCTGTACGATATGATAGATCAATCAGCGCGAGGGTCAACTTGAGCATTGAATATTGCGTATTGAATATTTGAATTAAACCCCTCTGCTTGTCTCGTCTCTCATCATTTCTTCTTGCGCCTCATCCAGCAATTCAAACAGATCATAAAACTCCTCCAGGTAAATCTCGAAATCAACCGGCAGGCCGGTATTCACCCTTGCGCGGATATAGTCTAATAGTATGCAGCGCAGGTGGCGGCTCACGAGGGCGGGGGTATGCATATGTACGAACTCCTGGAAGGAATTGAGCAGTCCCGGGCTCAGCGGCCTCAGTTCGAATGAAACATTCTCGGGCATTGGTAAAGAATGAAAAAGTGAGGGGACATCCTTACTGGCTGCTAATATTATCGATCTGTCGTCGTCATCCACGAGGTCCCAATTTCCACATAAAGACAGATACAAATTATGAAAACACCGCGGTTCTCTTAATTATTGCTCTAATTTTGTAAGGATAATAATGGATACAATATTAAACTTTTCTCTATTGATTAATCGACCACACTGGTATTATTTTTTTCCACATAATTGTTAAGCATGCGAATCATAGACCGGCTGTTACACTACCTGGCACAAAAGAAGATCACAGCCTATTCCTTCGAACGCAACTGTAAGGTGGCGAATGGTTATTTGAAGAAGCAACAGAAGGGGAAGGGCTCCGTGGGCTCCGATATCCTGGAAAGGATATATAAGAACTACCTCGATCTCAATATCATCTGGCTGATCTCCGGGGAAGGAGAAATGTTCGTTGATAAGGACAGCGCTGCGGGTCGGCAGGTGCTGGCGGAAAAGAAACAATATTATACCAAGGACGAGCATCTTCAGTACCTGGCGGAACGGATCGCACTATTGGAAACATCGCTGGCGGATAAGGAGAAGATCATTGCTCTCCTCGAAGCGCAGCAGTTGGGGAAGAATAAAATTAGCAAAAGGAATTAGGCTTTATGAGAAGAGGCAAAAAGGAACACATTTAACCACGAGGGACACAAAGAAGGCACACAAGGATATCCTATCAAAGGACACCCTTTTTACTTTTGAATTTTTACTTTTGACTTTCTAATCAAGTATATTGTCAAATTGAAGAACTACACCTTTATGTAAATCTTCCTCTTATCCATCCAATAGCAGATCGCCCACATAAAAGTAATCACGCAAAGCGCATACAATAGCGAGCCCACTCTGGGATCGCCGGGTGTATGGACCAATACACGTTGATAAAGCCAACTCCAGGGAGTAGTATGAGCAACGGCGCCCTTATCATCGATATAGGATATCCGTATCAATGAGAGACCTTTGGGTAGAAAGGCGCTGAGTGCAAAGACAAACAATGCATTCTTCCCGAACACATCGAAGAATCGCGTAAGCTTTCCCCTCACATTCTTGAATTCTATCAGGTAGATCATCGTCCCCAATGTAATAGTCGCAAGTCCTGCTGTATAGATAGTGAACGAACTCGTCCAGATCTTCTTGTTGATTGGGAAGACCATGTCCCAGCAGAAGCCCGTGATCAGCATCGCCACACCACCTACGAATATCCCGCTCAGCATTTCATGATTCTTTCCCTTTTTCTGGATATAGTCGCCCACCATGAAACCGAGTATCACCTCCACGACAGCGGCGATCGCACTCGCGAACCCTTCAGGATCGAAGGGCACGCCCTCTCCCTTGTACATGTGCGGGATCCCCAATATTTTTTTATCTATGCTGTCTGTACCGAACCATCCTTCGAGACTATAGGGGTCTGAGGGATTGGCCACATACGTGATCATCCAATAAAGCAACAGGAGGATGAGCCCGATATAAAACGCCTTCTTCGGCTTGAGATAATAGATCATCACCGCGGCAAAGAAATAGCAGATGGCGATGCGTTGCAGCACACCCAGTATCCTGACACCGCTTTGAGGATTTTTTACATCCGTCCAATGGCGAAGGGCTAAATGTCCATCTTCCCAGCGTACAAACGGCCACCAATTAAGGAAGAGGCCAATCAGGAAAATGAGAGCGGTGCGCTTCACGATCTTGCGCCAGAAGACCCGGTCGCCGGCGGCTTCGAGTCCGGGCATAACGAATGACATTGCATTACCCACAGCAAAGAGAAAGAAAGGGAAAACGAGATCGGTAGGAGTGAGTCCATGCCAGGGGGCATGCTCGAGTGGGGCGTAGATATGGCTCCAGGAGCCAGGGTTATTCACTAAGATCATCAGGCAAACCGTCGCGCCCCGGAAGACGTCGAGCGAATAGAATCGTTGTTTCAAGACCAGGGATTTGTATAAAAATAAGTAAAATGAGTATTGGATGGGATGTCAACTAGGTGTCAACCGGTTGACATCCCAAGGAATAGTTATCAACCCGTGGGGACAATACATTCAAAATCCGCCCCTTTTATTGTTTTGCCACTCCCATTCTCCCCTTTATATTTGCACCCAAACGGCAATAGCCCAGGAAATTCTACGTTGTTGTCAGTTCATTACCTAACCGGTCATAAAAAAACCCATTGTGTGACCGAGATGGCGAAGCTTTCTAAATATTTACACATTGACACGCAAATGGTTAGCGGTTTATAGTCGCCCACGATGGGAGAAGAAGGTCAATCAGCTCCTGCTCGAAAAAGGTCTCGAAAGCTACTGTCCCCTGAATAAGGTGCGCAGGAAATGGAGCGACCGGGTGAAATTGGTGGAGGAGCCGCTATTTAAGTCCTATGTATTCGTCAAGGTGAGCGATGAAGACCGGACAGCCGTCCGGATGACACCCGGTGTCGTCAATTTCGTTTATTGGAACGGTAAACCCGCCCTCATCCGCGAGAAGGAGATCGGCGCCATCAAGCGCTTCCTCAATGAGTATGAAAATGTGGAGATCGAATCCATCAGCCTTCGGGTAGATCAGCGGGTAAAGATCACGACAGGCCCCCTGATGGACGAGGAGGGTTATGTAATGAGTGTTCACCGCAAGACCGTGAAAGTGGCCATCGATAGTCTTGGCTACATGCTGGTGGCACATATTGACAGAACTAAATTAACTTCGGCGCAGCCTTAAATAACCGAATGGACCTGCGAAATGCTAATCCTTAAAGGAGTTCAAATGAAACTTATCCGATCTTTTTTATTGCTTGCCTTTCCCCTCTACTTTTTTTCATGTAAGACCCAGCAGAAAATCCCGAACTATCTTCAGAATGTTACTGATACAACCGGTGCGGGCGAGGTGAGGTTTCCCGAAATGATCATTCAAAAGAATGATCTCCTGTCCATCCAGGTATACAGTGCCAGCACGCGTCCCGAATTGTCCGATGCGCCCTATAATCTTCCCTCCTCTTCGTCCGGTGCTTCTTCCGGCAGTGCGTCCGTGGCAGCACCCGCCTCTGGTTTCCTGGTCGATGCCGTCGGAAATATCGAATATCCCAGGATAGGGTTGATACATGCCGCAGGACTTACCAAGCAGGCCCTCGGTGACGTCATCAAACGCAGGATAAATGAAAAAGATTCGGTTCTCACCGATCCTTCCGTCATCGTGCGTTTTCAGAATCTCAAAATAACCGTCATCGGCGAAGTGAATACCCAGGGAGTCGTGAGCATCCCCGGTGAAAGAGTCACTATCCTGGAGGCGATCGGCCTCTCGGGCGGCATCACCGACTTCGGCCTGAAGAACGCGGTTAAGGTCATCCGGGAGACGAATGGGAAAAGAGAGGTCGGCACGATCGATCTTTCGGCAAAGGATATCTTCGAGTCGCCCTACTATACCCTGGTTCAGAACGATGTAATACTGGTGGATCCCACCAACAGGAAGGCGAAGAAGGCTGATCAGGAAATGGTACTGCAGCGGGTCGGTTTTGGTCTGAGTATCATCACAGCCATCGCACTGCTGTATAATGTCTTTAAATAACGGCGACTGGAAATCATCAACCTAATTGAATGGAAGAACAGTTTAATAACAATAATGATAAAAGCGAACTCTGGAACTTGAGTGTAAAGGATCTCTTTTATAAATACGTCAGGTTCATCCCGCTGTTCCTTTTATCCGTTGCTCTTGCCTTATTGACCGCTTTCGCCTACTTACGTTATGCCACCCGTATATACAGTTCGGCAGGCACCATGCGGATCAAGAGCGAGCAACCCAACAGCTCCCGCAATGATAAGGCGGAAGAGCTGATCACCGGTAACAATACGGCGCAGAACATACAAACGGAGATCGAGATCCTGAAGTCCAAGCCGCTGATGACAAGGGTCGTCAATAAACTCAATCTCCAGTTCAGCTACACCGCCAAGGGAAAGATCATCAAGGATCTGAATGTTTACAAGCAGACCCCCTTTATGGTGGAGGCTTTCGAGATCGCCGATTCATCGTCCTCCTTTTCACTAGCCGTTAAATTCATTGACGAGAACAAATTCTCGATAAACAATGAGAAGGATATCTTCTCCTATGACCAGGTATTCAAGAACAGCAACGGTGTTTTCCGTATGGTGAAGATCGGAAGAGCGGCCGTTGGGACCGAGTACAGAATTGCCTGGCGTCCCGCCGAAACGGTGGCAGCAGAACTGACGGGCGGATTGAAGGTGCAGCCCAAGACTCCCGGGACGGGTATCGTTGCGGTAGGCATGCAGGCTACCAATGGCCAGATGGCTGCCGATATCGTCAATAACCTCATGGTGCAGTACGACTCCATGACCGTCGAACAAAATAACTATTCGACCGACCAGATGCTTAGTTTCATCGATAGCAGGCTGGTTAAATTAAAACATGAATTGGATAGTATACAGTTCATCGAGCTCGACCTCCGGCAGAAAGGAAAACTTTTCAACGTGGAAACGCAGTCCGATGACTATCTCGATAAACTCAAGGAGGCCAACAAGGCCATCTCCACCCAGGAGATAATGATCGACGCGGTCAATAACGTGGATGACTACATAAAGGATAAGAAGAACCAATATAGTCGCGTCGTTCCATCTTCGCTCGGCCTGGAGGATGTGACGCTGAATGAACTGGTATCGGGTTATAACCGGGCACAGCTCGAACGACAGATGCTGCTGGATGCCAACATTCCCCCGGCTAACCCAGCTGTCAGACAGGCGGAAGGCGTTATCGAGAAGCAGCGCGAAAACCTTACCGAAAACCTGAGGAACATCCGGCTTTCGTATCTCGACGTCATTACAACCCTGCGCAAGAACAATGGCCTCGACGAAGTACAGCTGGAGACACTGCCGTACAAGATCAAAGACCTGGTAGAGGTGCAGCGCCAGATCAGTACCAAATTGGTATTGTACAACCTGCTCGAGCAGAAAAGGGAAGAGGCCGCCATTTCCCGCGCCTCCACCGTATCCAATTCGAATATCATCGATAAGGCAACTCCCTCCAATGTGCCTGTCAAGCCGAATAAGACCGCGATCCAGATCATCGCCGTACTCATCGGCCTTGGTCTGCCCGCACTGATCATCTTCATGGCGGAAGTTTTTAACGACAAGATCAGCACGAGGTACGATATCGAGAAGATCACCAAGGCGGCGATCATTGGCGAAATAGGACACTCCTACTCCGACCAGGTACTGATCGTGAACAAGACCAGCCGCAGTATGGTGGCGGAACAGTTCCGGATCATACGCTCGAATCTCCAGTACGTGCTCAATAAGAATGAGCGGCCCGTCATCATGGTCACCTCCTCGTTCAGCGGCGAGGGTAAATC
Organism: Chitinophagaceae bacterium; assembly: GCA_035488975.1. Classification (GTDB taxonomy): domain Bacteria; phylum Bacteroidota; class Bacteroidia; order Chitinophagales; family Chitinophagaceae; genus DATHKS01. The sequence goes on from DATHKS010000462.1 coordinate 5,796, forward strand.
TTATATCAGTACCAACATGGGCGCCGTGCTGGCGCTGGCAGGCAAGAAGACGATCATTCTCGAGTTCGATATCCGGAAGCCGAAGGTACTATCCGGCCTGGGTATGCGGAAAAAGGAAGGGATCTCCAACTATCTCGTTGGAAAAGCGGAATTGAAAGATCTCGTGACGCCGGTGCCGGAGATAGATAACTTGTTCGTACTTGCCTGCGGACCCATTCCCCCGAACCCATCGGAATTACTGCTGGATATTAAAGTGGAAGAAATGTTCGAATGGCTTCGCCAGCGATTCGACGTCATCGTTATCGATACGGCGCCGGTTGGGATGGTGAGTGATGCCATGACGCTCGGCAAGTTTGCCGATTGTACATTGTACCTCGTCCGCCAGGGACACACCTATAAGAAACAGGTTACCCTGATCGACGAAGTGTACAAGGAAAAAAAGCTTCCCAAGGTCAATATCGTGATCAACGACGTTAGAATAAAACCCGGTTATGGGTATTATGGATATGGCCGTTACGGCTACGGGTATGGTTATGGCCAGGGTAAGAAAGGCAATTACTACGAGGAAGAGACTCCATCGGCGACATCCTTCGAGAAATTCCTGCAGA
>DATHKS010000463.1:0-4971 GCA_035488975.1 Chitinophagaceae bacterium
GCGAGGTTATCCTTGTGCAGGAGAAAATAATTGCTGAAGGCCATCGGCGCGAGATGGAGAAAAAGATGTCCTTTCCCCGCACTGAGCCTGATGAAATCCGGTTTCCCCATTTTATTGTATCCGAGCACGGTGCTCGTGGCCGAATCAATATTATAGAACCAGAAGTCGTCGCTGCGACCGGGATAGGAGAAGCTGGAGGGTTTAGTATCGAACTCCTTCGCCAGCGATACCGTCAGCGAATCGGGAGTAGAGCTAAAGAAGACATTATCCATACCGGCAGGATAGAAAATATCGCACTTGATGAATTTCTCCGCGTAGTAGGATGCGCGCAGGGTGCTTATGAATACATCATTCCCGTTCTCGATGAACCGGACCAGGTTTTTCATTTCACGCTCATCTGCATTGAATGTGGGCGAGATGACGATCAGTGCCTGGTGCGCGGAATTGATATCGAGCGAATCCCACATACCCGGCTCACTCGCTTCGGTGCTTACCGCGGCCCCGGGAAAAATATACCTCAGGTTGTTGTAGGCAACATACAGTCCATAAGGGATCTTATCCCTCTTTCGGAAGGTGACCCTGTCGTCAAACTTTTTTTCGGGATCGTTATTGCCGGTGACAAATAACGTAATAACGGCGATCAATGCCACCCCGATCAGGATATATGGAATGTATTTTTTCAATTACTCAATGCATTTTTCGATCAAAATTGTCAAACTCCTTCCTGATCAATGCGAATTTCTCCGCATCGATATCGAACTGTCCATACCAGCTATACTCGTAATTGCGTGTGAGCCGGAAGAAGTCGGGATACATCGTGGAAGACCGCATCTGCAGGAGATAGTCGAAATTGGTGCGGTTGTGCGTGTATTGAATAAAGTTCCTCTCGGCCAGTTTCTTTAACTGGCGGAGAAACATGAGGCGAATGGCGAGGCGGAAATTTCCCGCCGCGGTGGCCTTTTCGATCTCCTTCTGGTAATTGATGCCGAAAATATCATCCGTTTCTTCCTCCATCTCCGTATCGGAAATGTTGCCACTCCTTCTAAACAAACGCACATTGCTATTGGAAAGATAGAGGATCATGCCTGCGGCGAAACAACCGATGATGAGAAGCCAGAGAATAAGCTGGAAGGCCGGATGGTCCGTGATCGACCCACTATTCCTATAGTTTTCTTCTTTCTTTTTAAAAGACTTGTTGGCGTACCAGAACGCCCCGTCCCGCCGCATGGCCTCGCGGCGATCCGCCGGTATTTTCCGGACGAAGATCGAGTCGTCCGGAGAGGCCGTTGTAATAACTGGCAGGAAGTACTCCTTCTTCTCCTCGTCTTCCTTTGCTATGTCGGTATCCTCTTCCTGCTCTTTGACCCCTTCGGCTGGAGGATCGTAGAGGATGGTCGTATCGAGGTCTACGCTGAGTGTGCGCGTTGAATCGCCGGACTGATCCTGGGCCGAAACGAACAGTGCCAATGAAAGGGATAGGAGCAACAGGGTAAGAGGCCTGGATGGAAATGGGGGAAAATATGGTTGTGGATTTTTACTCACTTACACTTCCTCCTCCCTAAGTTGTGCAGCCATCCTGCGACCGACCCGGATCGGGTAGATAATGAAATACCATATGACGAATAATACCGACAGGGAGGTAATGAGGCTGGTGAGAATAGAGAGATCGTTATATAGACGTGTAATGAATCCCTCGAAGAAAGCCGCCAGTGCAAACACCGGCATGAGTCCAATCATGATCTTCACCCCGTCCTTCGCACCCTGCTTGAAGGCATCGAGCCGCCTGACGGTACCGGGGAATAAGAAACTCTTCCCCAATATGAGACCTGCTGCTCCCGCGATGATGATGGCCGTGAGCTCGAGCGTGCCATGTACGAACACTACGAGGAAGAATTGAATGCCCAGGCCCTTGGCGGCAAAGAACTGATCGAAGATCCCAACCATCGCAGCATTTTGTGAAAGAAGGTAGAGACTCGGGATACCGGCGAAGATCCCGGAGGCAAACATCAGGAAAGAAACCCTGATATTATGGATCATGAGACTTAGCCAGCTCAGGATGGGGTTGCCCGATTCGTAGATGCCGAATGGATTTCCCTTCTCGATATTATTGAGCGTCTTTTCCACGTAGGGCTCGCCGAAGAAACTGCGGGCGACCGCTTCATCCTGGCGGGATACGAAGAAGCCGATGCCGAAGAATATAACGAACACGATGAAGGAGAATAGAACTGCTTTGTGATGTTTCCGGATGGTAAGTGGCAGGTCGTATTTCCAGAAGGTCACCAGCCTGTTGGATTCTTCTTTACGGTTCTTGTAGATGTTCAGGTAGATCTTCGAGGCCTGCGAATTGATGTATTGCGTCACCTTGCTCGATGGATAGAAGGTCTTCGCATAGGCGAGATCATCGACAAGCTGCGTGAAGTCCTGTGCCATCTCATCTGCATCATCAGAGGGAAGATGCTGGTTCTTCAACCAACGGTCCCTGTTCTTCTTTATGAAAAGCGCCTCTCTCAATGTCCCGGTTTAGCTTGTAAAATACTCTTTTTTATAAAAGATAAAAGTAACCGTTTAAAAATAAATGTTATTAAAAAAAGCTAATTTGACGGCGGAATCAAACACACCCGGGAATGGCCGTAATCAAGGTACCTACTACTTTCAATATTGATGTCGAATTCCAGATTCCCGAGTTTTACCGGCGCCTGGTTTCCCTGCTGATAGATTTGGTCATCGAATTCTTCTATATCAAGATCGCGGTGGAAATATTTTCTTCGATTGCCCGGAGTACCAACTCATATAACGAGGACACTGCATATAACCTGCAGGCGATCGCACTCGTATTGTTCCTTCCCATACTCATTTATCACCTGGTGTTGGAGATAACCATGAATGGTCAGAGTATCGGGAAGAAGATAATGGGCATTCGGGTGGTGCATGAGAACGGCGGGCGCGCCAGTATCAGCCAGTTCCTGATCCGCTGGATATTGCGGGTCTCCGATATCTGGATCGTCGTCCTGATACTTATCCTGCTGAGTAACCCGCAGTTCGGGCGCGACATAGAATCGACCTTTATCACATTGGCAGCCCTCGGTTTCCTGATCACAGACATCGTACTGGTAGTTTCATCGAAGAAGAGTCAGCGGATCGGGGACATTCTCGCAAGAACGATATTGATCAGGACCAGTTCCAAGGCGAGCATTGAAGAGACCATATTTCAAGAGGTCTCAGACAACTATACACCTTCATTTCCCTCGATCATGCAGTTAAGCGATCGCGACATCAATGCCATCAAGAGTATTCTTGAGACGGCATCAAAGAAGGGAGACTATGAGATGGCCACTGCTGCTGCGGATAAAATAAAGGCGCACCTGAAGATAGACTCGCAGATGTCGCCCTTTGATTTTTTGGATGTATTGCTGAAGGACTACAACTATCTCTCCACTAAATAACGATCAACGGTAAGCAGACGGCATCGATGCAATACCCGCTACACTGATCAGCATCATCAATACAAACAGGATGGTAAGGATCGCCCAGAAGGCAAAGAAATTGCGGGCACTCGAAAAGCCGGCATTGAGCATCACCTGGTCATTGGTCTTTACCGCACCCGAGATCTTACTCGCAAAATTGTAGGCAAATAGCGAACTGATCCCGTAAAGTATTCCTATGAATACATACAGTATCAGGCCCATGGTGCCCATTGCGCCGACCATCTTCGAACTGCTTCCCAGGTCTTCGCCATAATACCTCCCGGTGGGAGCCTTGGAGAGCATGGCCTGCATGACTACCCCGAGGATGATGAATAAGATCGATATTATGAAGCCGGTAATCGCAAGCACTTTTGCCCACGACGCAGCGCTCCTGAGTATGTATGAACCCGGTCCATCCACACTTAGTTGGAATAAAGAAGACGAGTTTTGATCCTGTTCCATAATGAGTGGTTTTTTGGTTGCATTAAAATTATGACTATGGAAGTCAAAATTCAAAAGTAAAAATTCAAAAATAGACACTGGTCGAACAGAAAGTTAAGACCCTGACGGGTAGCGTCTATTTTTGAATTTTTACTTTTGAATTTTGACTTCTTTTGACTTTTAATAGGCTCGAGCAAACAACACCCTCTGCACCGACTTCTTCCCCGTCAGTATGCATTTTCCCTCTTCCAGTTTATTGTCTAAGGGAATACAACGGATAGTAGCCTTTGTCTTCTCCTTTATCGCGTCTTCGGTATCCGATGTACCATCCCAATGCGCCGATACGAAACCGCCTTTTTCTTCGAGGAGTTTTACAAATTCATCCCAGGTGTCCGCGGGTGTAATACGCTCCTGCTGGAAGGCCTTTGCCTTCTTGAACATCGAATGCTGGATATCCAGCAGCAGGCCATCCACATACTGTGCAATGCCATCCAGGCCGATCAGTTTCTTCTCCTTTGTATCGCGGCGGGCCACTTCCACCACATTATTCTCGAGGTCGCGGGCGCCGATAGCAACGCGTACCGGCACTCCCTTCATCTCATGCTCGGCAAACTTCCATCCCGGGCGATTGTTATCGTTATCGTCATACTTCACGCGGATCCCCAGGTTCTTCAATTGGGCCGTGAGCAGGTTGGCCTTCTCGTCTATCAGCTTCTTCTGTTCTTCTCCTTTGTAGATCGGTACAATGACTACCTGAAGTGGGGCAAGCTTAGGGGGAAGGATCAATCCATCGTCGTCGCTGTGCGCCATCACGAGTGCGCCGATGAGACGCGTACTCAATCCCCAACTCGTTGCCCATACATATTCAAGCTGGTTCTCTTTATTGGAGAATTTGACATCGAAGGCCTTGGCGAAGTTTTGTCCAAGGAAATGCGAGGTACCGGCCTGCAATGCCTTGCCGTCCTGCATGAGCGCCTCGATGCAGAGCGTGTCCTGCGCGCCGGGGAATCGCTCGCTCTCGGTCTTGCGGCCCTTCACGACCGGCAGCGCGAGCACGTTCTCGGCG
>DATHKS010000464.1:0-8717 GCA_035488975.1 Chitinophagaceae bacterium
AATGCGTATCTAACAGGTATGCTGATAAGGAGCTCGAAAGTATTTCCTTTTATTGCACGGTGGCTGATCAAGCAAACACATGGCCAACCCTTTTGAGGTTACCTTATTGGAGGGAGACCTGAATGAAATATTCTCCGAAAGAGTCCGGAGTCCTTCGGACAATATTCAATAATCAATATTCAATGCTCAAGGGGTAGTCTGCTGATCGAAATCTCATTCCACCCAGTACAATTTCTGAACGATATGATTGATCAACCAGCGCGAGGATCAACTTGAGCATTGAATATTGATTATTGAATATTGAATATTTGTATTCGTTTACACGCTGTTCATCTATCCAACAATTCCTCCTTCAGGCTTTTTGTTTACATTACCTCATGAAATTTCTCGTCATTATTTTTCTCTTTTCTGCTCTTTGCTGTACGGCCCAGATAGATCCTTCCCGCATCACCATCGCCAGGGACAGTTTTGGCGTTCCGCATATTTTCGCTCCCACCGATCCGGAGGTGGCATACGGGCTCGCGTGGGCACATGCCGAGGATGACTTCGCCACGCTGCAGCTGGTTGTTCTTTCGGGTAAGGCAAGGCTCGGCTCGGCATTGGGCAGGAAAGGCGCCGAGGCGGACTACGTTATCGATCTCCTTCGTTGCCGCGAATTAGTGAATGAACAGTGGGACACGCTCAGTCCCGACTTCCTCGCCCTGATCCGGGGTTACGTAGCCGGGTTGAATGCCTATGCCAAAGCCCATCCGCAGGAAGTAAAATACAAGAACGCATTTCCCTTTGATGAGAAGGAATACATGACGGCCGTTGTCTTCTCCGTTGCTATCTTTTGCGGCGTGGACCAGGCGCTGCCACAAATACTCGGCGGTAATATTGCCACCATTCCCGGCTTCGCATCACAGGGTTCCAATGCCTTTGCCTTTCATCCCTCGAAAACGGTAAGCGGCGAAGCTTTCCTCGCGATAAATGCGCATCAGCCACTGGAAGGCCCTACTGCATTCTACGAGGCGCATGTGCAAAGCGAACAAGGCTGGAACATGCTTGGGGGCCTGCTGGCCGGTGGATGCGTGATCCTTCATGGTACGAATGAAAACCTCGGTTGGGCACATACCGTCAACTACCCGGATAAGATCGACATCTATCAATTGGAAATGAATCCGGCAAATGCAAACGAATACAAGTTCGATGGGAAATGGATCGCATTGGAAGAAAGAAAGGCCAGGCTCCATGTAAAAGGCATTCCCGTTACCATTGGAAAAAAATTGTACTGGAGTAAATATGGCGCCACGGTGAAAACGAAGCAGGGTGTCTTCTCCCTGCGCCTTCCCGCCACTATGGACATCAGGGTGATGGAAGAATGGTACCGCATGAACAAGGCGAGGAACTTCACCGAGTTCTATGCCGCATTAAGCATGACGGCCTTACCCATGTTCAATATCGTATATGCGGACAGGAGGGATACGATCTTCTACATCAGCAATGCAAAGCTTCCGCGCCGGAATCCTTCTGCAGAGTATCATTGGCGAAACACCCTGCCCGGGAATACTTCCGCTACGCTATGGACAGAATTCAAACAGGAAAAAGAATTGCCACAATACATAAATCCGGCTGCGGGGTACCTGTTCAACACGAATCATTCTCCATTCCTGGCTACGGCGCCGGGCGATAATCTCGATCCGGGTAAATTCGATCCCAATGACGGATTCGAACGGTATCACAACAACCGGAGTGAGCGGGTAACGGAGTTGCTTCGCGGTGTAGATAAGATCGACTTCGAAACGTTCAAGCGGATCAAGTTCGACCAGCAACTGCCGAAGCAACTGAAATATCCATACGGTATCGATACGATGCTGGCCATGAAGGCTTCCTCTTACCCGGCATTGGGCGAGATCATTACTTCGTTGCAGGACTGGGACCGGAAGGCAACTGCGAACAGCAAAGGAGCAGCCGTTTTTCTATTGGCATACGATCATGTGTCCATACGAATGGCGGGCAGGGCGCCAAGGCAGCTGACTCTTCCGGAATCGATAGAAACATACCAATACATCCATGACTACATGCTGAAATATTTTCAGCGGACCGATCTCGTCCTGGGCGATATACAGAAATTGGTACGCGGCGATGATGCCAGGCCGGCCTGGGGCTTGCCGGACGTTCTCACTGCGGCCTATACAACACCCTATAAGAATGGGCAACGAAAGGTCATTTCGGGCGACGCCTATATTTGTTTCGTCCGTTATCCGAAGACGGGGTTGCCCATCATCGAATCGGTCAATACGTTCGGCGCCTCCTCCAATCCTTCTTCTCCTCACTACAAAGACCAGATGACCCTATTCCAAAATCAACAGACGAAACATATGACACTCGATAAAGACGAGGTGATGCGGACGGCGGAGAGAACATATCATCCTGGTGGTAATTAACTAATTTTTTAATGTGCCAATTAGCCAATGTGCAAATGTGCCAATGATCCTCATTCGTAAAGTCATCATGGATCGTAGCACGCCTAATTTGCACATTGGCACATTTGCTAATTTGCTAATTCGTATTCATCCGTCTTTCAAATTGAAGAATTAATTATCTTGCTTACCAACCAAACTCTCCCTCCATGCGCCGACTTGCAGCAGCTTTCCTCTTATTATTTCCTGTGCTGCTCATGGCACAATCCCTTTCCACGATCGAAGACAAGACCAGGGGCCTGAAAAAATATGAAGGCTATCTTAATTTTTATTGGGACGATGCCAGTGGCAAGCTGTGGCTGGAAATAGATAAACTGGATTCCGAGATCCTCTATCTCAATTCGATGCCCGCCGCCATTGGCTCCAATGATATTGGACTCGACAGGGGCCTGCTCGGCGATACCCGGATCGTTCGCTTCCAGCGTATCGGTCGGAAGCTGCTCATGGTTCAACCCAACTACGACTACCGCGCCGTTACATCGGACAAGGCGGAGAAAAGAGCCGTCGAACAGTCCTTCGCGCAATCCACCTTATGGGGCTTTACCATTGAAGCGGAGAGTAATGGCCACGTGTTGGTAGATGCCACCGATTTTCTCCTTCGCGATGCGATGAAGGTGGCCAGCCAGCTCAAGAGTTTGAAGCAGGGAACCTACTTGCTTGACAAGACCCGCTCCGCCATCTTCCCGCCGCAGAGTAAGAACTTCCCACAGAACACGGAACTCGAGGCCACGCTCACCTTTATCAATACCGATGGCGAAACGGGCGCCTACATAAGATCCGTTACTCCATCTTCTGAAGCCATAACCGTCCGGATCCATCACTCTTTTGTTCAACTTCCCGATGATGCCTACAAGCCGCGCGTGTTCGATGCCCGCAGCAGCTATATCCCGATTTCTTTTTTCGACTATAGTACACCGGTGACCGAACCCATCGATAAATATTTCATCATTCGTCACCGCCTTCAGAAGAAAGACCCTACCGCCGCACGCAGCGAGGCGGTGAAGCCGATCGTTTATTACCTGGACAATGGAACTCCAGAACCTATCCGCAGTGCGTTGCTCGAAGGAGCGAGATGGTGGAACCAGGCCTTCGAGGCCGCGGGATATATAAATGCTTTCCAGGTAAAGTTGTTGCCAGAGGATGCGGACCCTATGGATATACGTTACAACATGATCAACTGGGTCCATCGGTCTACCCGTGGTTGGTCCTACGGCGCTTCCGTCACCGATCCGCGCACCGGTGAGATCATCAAGGGAAATGTTACCCTCGGTTCATTACGCGTCCGGCAGGACTATCTCATTGCAACGGGTCTGCTTGCGCCTTTCGACAAGGATAGCATAGACGCGAATGGATTGCCTTCCAATAACAGGATGCTGACGATGGCGCTTGCCCGCCTTAGCCAACTCGCGGCTCATGAGGTAGGTCATACCCTCGGCCTTCTTCACAACTACGCCGCCAGTACAATTAACCGTTCCAGCGTAATGGACTACCCACCGCCATCCGTTACATTAAATAGCAAGGGAGATATAGATATCAGTGATGCATATGCCAAAGGCATCGGCGATTGGGATAAGATCAGCATCGCCTGGGGATACCAGGACTTCCCTTTCGGCACGAATGAAAAAGCCGCGCTGGATAATATGTTAGGAGACGCTTACCGCAAAGGCTTCCGTTATATCAGCGACCGCGACGCAAGAGCAGCCGGTGGCCTTCATCCCGCGGCACATCTATGGGATAATGGAAAAAGTCCGGTGGACGAATTAAAGAACGTCATGAAGATCAGGGAAAGAGCCCTTCGCTCATTTGGCGAGAATGATATTCGTCCGGGCATGCCGATGGCTATGCTCGAAGATGTGCTCGTGCCCGTCTATCTCTATCATCGTTACCAGGTGGAAGCCGTTACCAAACTCGTCGGTGGCATGTACTACAGTTATGCGCTACGCGGCGATGGGCAGGTGGTTACCCGCGCACTTAGCAAAGAGGAACAGCGGACCGCACTCACCACCATCATTCAAACGATCGATCCTTCTTTCCTTGTCTTGCCGGAGCGGATCATCCAATTGTTGCCACCACGTCCCGCAGGATACGATTACAACAGGGAACTCTTTAAAAAACGTACGGGTCTCGCATTCGATGCGCTTAGTCCCGCCGAGACCGCGGCCGATCTTCCTCTCTCATTCCTGTTCAATAGTGAACGGCTTAACCGCCTCGTAGAATACCAGGCATTGAATGGTGGCCTCGGTCTCGACGAAATGATCGATGCACTTTTGACTGTCACCTGGAAGGCGCCGCGGCGTAAGGGAATGGAGGCGCTCATTCAGCTGCAGACAGAACAAATATTACTGACCTATCTATTGGCTGGAAGCGTTGCCGAGAATAATTCATTCGTAACGAAAGCCGTACTCCAACGATCATTGTCGGACCTGAAGACATTTATCGTGAATAAACAAAAGACGGCAACCGACATCACGTATAGCGGTCACCTGCTGCTGGCATTGAAGCGGATGGAAAAACCAGATGATGCAAAGCCTACGCTTCATGTGGTGGCGCCGCCGGGTGCGCCGATTGGGAGCGACGAATAGCGTGAATCGTGAATGGAAGAGACCCCGCTGAGACAGAACGTGAAACGTGAGTCGTCAATCGTGAATGGAAGAGTCTGCTGTTGGCTCATGTTCGGCGATATCACACCATCGGGGTCGGTCCAAAGGACTCCTTTGGAGCTCCGCCAGACCCCGCTGAGACAATGTCGAAACTCGGGTTGCTTTTTTGATTTTTTAATTTTGACTTTTTACTTTGTATTCCTTCAGCACCACCCTAAACACCGTCCCTTCCCCCTTCCGGCTTTCAACAGTGATGCTTCCGCCATTTCTCTCCACCATGTTCCGGATGATGTATAACCCGTTCCCGGTCCCATCGCCATTGTTTGTAAGGCGACTGAAGGGTTGAAATAATTTCTTTCCGGATTTCTCCATATCGATCCCCTCGCCATTGTCAGAGAAGACCAGCAACACATCGCCTTCGTGACGATCCACTGTGATGTCAAGCCTAAGGGCACGATCGGGAGCCGCATATTTTACCGCATTGCTTATCAGGTTGGAGAAAATACTCCTGAGATACACCTCCACGTAGTTCACTTCGGCTACCCTGGTAAAATCCGTATTGACGGACGCCTTCATCTTTAACAGGCTTTCGGAGAACTCATCAGATAAGTCGGTAAAGATCCTGGCGAGCGAAACAGACTTCACATTTGCCGGTGCGGAATGGCCGAGCTCGATGATCTTATTCAGGGCGAGCATGGTATTCTCCAATCTTCCTGCCGAGCGGTGAATGATCTGGATATAGTTGTGGATCAGCGCAGGCATGTCCTCCTCTTCTACAAGTGATAGGGCGAGTTTCAGTTTCGTCAACGAGTTCTTAAGATCGTGGGAAAGCGCAAAAGTAAACTGCTTCATGTCGCGGTAACTGGCTTCCGTGTGATCGTTCGTCTCGCCTGCTACCACGGGTGATGTCTGCTTTACTTTCCAATCGGCGCCGGCAGGATCTATATCCCTTTCTATCTCCCATTTCGACGGTAATATAGTGGCTCTCAGTACACGCTGGGCACCATCTCCATGGTAGATACCAAGAGTGAGCGTATGCCCCTGCCCGATGTTTTCATGGCAGGCGGAAGTCACCTCGCAGGCGAACTGCATTTGTTGGATAGGTAACAGCCCGGACTGGCCCGCCAATTGCATAGCTAGTTCATGAACGCGGTACAGGTCGTGTTGGTTGCTCAGGGGAAGTTGGTCGATTATGGCTTTCATTCAATTTCAATGTTAATCGGTTTTAATCAAACAATATATCAGGGAAATCCCTGATTTTCGGATCGCATCATCAAATGGTATTTTCCGTCATTAATTTTGCGTCCTCAACTATTTTTTTATGCCGGAAGGGATCAGGGTTTTTCATTTGGAGGATTATAAGATCATGCGAGATGGCATCAAGTTCCTACTCTCGCAAGACAAGGACATCGTGGTGGTAGGTGAAGCGCGCAATGGGGAAGAATTGATACACATGTTACCCATCACCGATATCGATGTTCTTCTTCTCGATATCTATCTCGATGGCATGGAAGACATGCGCACCATGGATGGATTTACGGTTTGCCAGTACATCCAGCAGCATCATTCCTCTATCAAAGTAGTTGCGCATTCGGTGTATGACGATGCAGACAGGGTGGCGAAGATCATGAACACCGGCGCCATGGGTTTCGTTTCCAAGAAGGCCGGTTATGAGGAACTCGTCAAGGCCATTAAAGCAGTGTATGCCGGCAAGAAATATATCTGCACGGAGACCTCTAAAAAGCTGAAGAACATTAACGCATTCCTTGAAGGAATTGTCGATACCTTGCAGGGAGAGAAAGATGTTTTCTCGAAGAGAGAAAAGAAAGTACTTGAATTGTTAGGCAATGGATTCTCGACAAAGAACATCGCCAAAGAACTCTTCATCACGGAAAAAACCGTAGAGACCCACCGGAAGAATATGGTGGAAAAGGCCAAGGTCAAGAATACCGCCGAACTCGTGGCATTTGCATCGGCACGCGGCTTCCTCAAACACTAATGTCCCATGGCATATCCCGATATCCAGCGAATAGGTGAGTTATCCAACGATGGGGTTTTCATCTACAATCTCAAGGAGGAGAGGTATGCATACATCAATGAACCCTTCGCCGCGCTGTTCCAGACCACCGTTGAAGAGGTAATGAATCAGCCGCGACTGATCTTCCCCTTCATACGTTCGGAAGATGCCTATTATCTCCGCCACCGCTATTCACAACTATTGAAAGATAAATCGATCAACGGCACCGAGTTCCGCGTGCAGACCGAGAGCGGCGATACAAAGCATCTTTGCTGCGAGGCCTATCTTCTTACGGACCCCTCTCTCATCGCCGGCTTTGTAAAGGATATTACCAGAGACAAACAACATGAGGACTATATCATCGATTATGGCGCCCGCAAGGACACCCTGCTGGATATGATGACTCACAACCTGTCGGGTCCCCTATCCCTCTCCCAGAATATCCTGCGCTGGATGCAGGAAACCTATAAGGATAAGGTGCCGGGAGATATAAGCGCCCAATTATATCTCATCCAGGAGAACACCCAGCAATGCCTGGACATAGTGAACGATTTCCTGAGAGAAGAACACCTGGAATCGCAAAGGATCTATGTGAAGAAAACACGCTTCGATATCCTGGAACGCATCTCCGTTACGCTGGAGAAACTGATACTCACGAACAAGGACAAGAAATTCAGGCTGATCACCGATCTCAAGAACCTCAACATCACGACCGATAGCGTTAAGTTCTTCCAGGTGATACACAACCTTGTCTCGAATTCCATCAAGTTCACACCGATGAATGGCGAGATAGATATCATCGTCGAGGAAACGGAAAAGACATTCATCGTCCGGGTAAGAGACAACGGCATCGGCATTCCCGAGGGACTTCATACTAAGCTATTCGAGAAGAGGACACCCTCCGCCAGGAAGGGACTTAACCAGGAGTCGACCTCCGGCCTCGGGCTATTCATTGTACAGGCGCTTGTACGCCTGATGGATGGCAAGGTGTTCTTTGAAACGGAGGTTGATAAGGGCACGGTCTTCTCGATTGAATTGCCTAAAGATTAATTCGCAACTACCTCGCTATCGATACAATCAAATACAATGAAAGGGATTTCTTAATGTGAGAGGACTTACCTCCTCCAATTTTACATAGGCCTGACACGTGCATAAAAACCTGTTAAATCAATTCCTTTCCTCATACGAAGGCATGAATAATGCGTTATCTGCTCATACAATCTCAACTCATGCATCTTCGCAAAATAATTCTCGTCCTCCTCCCCGGCATCGTTATCCTTTCCGGATGCAAGAAGGACAAGGCGGGCGGTACACCTGGCATCAACATGGATGATTGTACGCAGTCCGCGGGCGCTTCCAATGGCGATATCATCGAAGGAAGATATATCGTTGTCTACAAATCGTCCGAGGTTAGTGCGCGTGGAATGAACAGCACGGAACTGGGCAGGGTGAGTAAGGATGTGCTGGCGCGTCATTCCATTTCGCCCAGGACAACTCCCCGGAATTTCGGCGGCGAGCCCGGTGGTTTTATTGCCGATATATCCGCCACTGATGCAGAGGCGTTGAAGAATGACCAGGCCGTTGCTATCGTTGAACCCGACAGGATCATCTCACTCGGCACCTGTTTCACCGTAGTCG
>DATHKS010000465.1:0-7274 GCA_035488975.1 Chitinophagaceae bacterium
CCGCTAATTTTCCATATGCCTATTCTACTGCAGGTGGAGACACAGCCTGTGCCTTTGCTGCCGGTTGTCCCGTCATCGTAAAGGCTCACCCTGGTCATGCAGGAACCAGCGAGATGGTGGCAGGTGCCGTTTCCAGGGCCGCTGAAAAATGCGGGCTTCCTTCTGCCGTTTTCATTCATATACATGGCGCCTCATTCGAAGTGGGCAAGGCCCTGGTGGAACATCCCCGGGTAAAGGCCGTTGGCTTCACCGGTTCCTTCCAGGGAGGCAAGCAATTATTCGATTGGGCCAATCAACGCAAGGAGCCCATTCCCGTCTTCGCCGAAATGAGCAGCATCAACCCGGTCTTCTTATTTCCCGAGAAAATGAATACAAGCGCAGTTGAGGCGGCCACTCAATATGCAGGCTCCATTAGTCTCGGCGTAGGACAGTTCTGCACCAATCCCGGCCTGATCATCGGGATCGATAACGAGGACCTTCAATTATTCATCGATACACTTTCTGCCGAGATCGTCAAGCTGTCGCCGGGAAATATGCTGAACCCCGGCATCTTCAAGAATTACGTGGAGAAACGCGCGAATGCCCTCGCACAGGAAGGGGTGGAGATGGTAGCAGTGTCTCCAATAGATCCGGAGCTGAACCAGGGGACACCGACCATCGCCACTACGAGTGGCCAGGTATTCATTCATAACCCTATCCTGCACCGTGAGGTCTTCGGTCCCTATTCACTCGTCATCCGTTGCAAGGACATGGCGGAGATGCTGGAGGTGACAACACATCTCGAAGGACAATTGACCGCTACGCTTATGGCCAATGATAATGAGATCCGCGATCATGTGGACCTGGTAGAGGCGATCAGGGATATCTGCGGCCGGTATTTCATGAATGGTGTGCCTACCGGCGTGGAGGTTTGCCTGAGCATGCAGCATGGCGGTCCTTATCCCGCCACTACCGATTCGAGATTCACCTCCGTCGGCGCCGATGGCATCAAGCGATTTGCGCGGCCGGTTGCATTTCAAAACTGGAGTAATGAACTGCTGCCGGAAGAATTGAAGAAGGAGAATCCACTGGGGATATGGAGAACGGTGAACGACGAGAAGAGCAAACGTGAATCGTGAAACGTGAATCGTCAATAGCGGCCTCGCTAAATCAGCCTTTTCGCATAGCACGACACTTGAGCATTGAGCATTGAATATTGCGTATTGAATATTTAAAACAACAATCAGCCAGGCTCATCAAAATATGACTTTTCTGTTGAAGCCCAATTCCTAATTCCTTCTTTTGAACCTCAACTACCAACAAGCATGCGCTTCCTTTTTTTCTTCCTTTTTCAATTTACCTTCCTCATTACATCGTTTGCCCAGCAAAATACAACGGCCATCGATCCGGAGCTGAAGGCTATCAAGGATTTTCAGACCCTGGAATCGAAGAGGGATAGCGTGGCGGGACATTGGCTCGGCTCCTTCACGGAGGAAGACTATGCGCGACGCTTTCATTTCTACGACTCGATCGCAACTGTACTCAATAGGATCGACACCGCCTCATTATCGTATGAGGAGGATATTAACCTCACACTATTAAAGTATAGCCTGGAAGATGAGATAGATTCGTATAAATTCAAGTCCTATCTCAACCCCATTCTTTCCGATGAGGGTTTTCATACCGGGCTTGCCTACATGGGAACTTCCGTGCTGACGGCAAAGAAGGAGTTCGAAAATTATATCCGCCGCCTCAAAGACATCCCGCGGTTCGTGGAAGAAAACCTCGCGCTGATGAGACGTGGGCTCCAGCTCGGCATCTGTCAGCCAAAGGCCATACTCGGGGGCTATCAGAATACCTACGAACAGCATATTGTAAACGATCCGGCTAAAAGTGTTTTCTGGAAACCATTTTCCATTAAACCGTTTGGGATACCCGATACCGCCTGGACCCGGTTGAGATCCGAGGCACGGGAAGCGATAAGCGGATCCGCAGTGAAGGCCTACCGGAGTATAAAGACATTCTTCGATAAGGAATACCTGCCCGCCACCCGCACCACCATCGGTGTTTCGAATTTCCCCAATGGGCTCGCCTACTACCAGGAAATGGTCCATCATTATACGACCACCGATCTCACGTACGAGCAAGTCTATCAATTGGGACTTTCCGAAGTGGCGCGCATACACACCGAGATGCTGGAGGTACTAAAGGAGGCAAATTTCAAAGGCAGCCTGAAGGACTTCATCGCCTTCCTTCGCAAGGCGCCACAGTTCTATGCACCGACGGCCGACCAGTTGTTGAAGGAAGCGTCCTTCATCGCGAAGAAGGCCGATGGCATGTTGCCGCGGTTCTTCGGCAAGCTACCAAGACAACCTTACGGCGTAGAGGCGGTGCCGGCTCATCTCGCACCAACCTATACGGCCGGGAGATATGCCGGCGCATCGATAAAGAGCAAGAACGCGGGGCACTATTGGGTAAATACCTATGATCTCAAGAGCAGGCCGCTGTATGCGCTCGAATCGCTGACGCTTCACGAAGCCGTGCCCGGTCATCACCTGCAGATCTCGCTGACACAGGAGCTCGAGAATCTTCCCGAATTCCGGAAAGACCTTTATGTAAATGCCTTCGGCGAAGGATGGGGACTCTATTGCGAATACCTGGGAACCGAGATGGGATTCTATAAGGATCCGTATTCGCATTTCGGCAGACTCACCTATGAAATGTGGCGCGCCTGCAGGCTCGTCATAGATGTGGCGCTTCATACGAAAGGATGGACACGCCAACAGGCGGTAGACTATCTCTCGACAAACACGGCCTTGTCATTGCACGAAGTGAATACGGAGATCAACCGGTACATCTCCTGGCCGGGGCAGGCGTTGGCATATAAAATGGGCGAGCTAAAGATCAAGGAGCTTCGCAAACGTGCGGAGGACCGGCTCGGGGAGAAATTCGATATCCGGGAATTTCATGATCTTATTCTTTCGCAGGGGACGGTTACATTGGAGATACTACAGAGCATGGTGGATCGGTGGATCATAAAGCGTCAATCGTGAGTCCACAACGTGAATCGTGAGTCGTCAATCGTGAATACAACAGTCTTCTATCAGGATAGCCGAATCGATCAGGTACCCGTTGGCGGACCTTACCCGGCAGGGGTAATATGTATGGCATACCCACAAACCAAGACGAGGTTTGCTACAGAGGGGGTAATATGTGTGGCATATCCACAAACCAAGACGATGTTTGCCCCAGAGGGGCAGCATGTTTGTAGCAAATCACCGCCCCCACGCACCCTTTGCCCCAGCGGGGCAACATCGATTAGTAGCGAGCTTACACCCAGATATCGAGTATTCATCACGTCAGAGTTGTTGGTGTGAATTCATAAATCAGAAAAGACCTATTTCAAACACCGCCAACGGCGTAGGAACGTGAATCGTGAGGCGTGAATCGTGAATACAACACTCCGCTATCGGAATATTCGAATCGATCAACAACGGCGTACCTAATCGATTCGAATACCCTTATAACAGGGTGTTGTATTCACGATTGCCGATTCACGTTGTTACGCCGTTGTTGGTGTTCAAAACACAGATCCTTCTCTTAAGTTATGTACACCAACAACCGAATAGTAGCGAGCCTACACTCCCTATCGAGTACTCATCACGTCAGAGTTGTTGGTGTGAATTCATAAATCAGAAAGGACCTATTTTAAAACACCAACAACGGCGTACGTTTCACGATTGACGACTCACGATTGACGATTCGATATCTTCCTTCTTGTGACGCCTCGCTAGCCCCGCGGTAATAATGATCGAAATAATAAAATATCCCATAAGGATATAAGTGACCAGGGGCAGATATGTGCCCGCGCCAAACCAATCATCCTGGCGGTAGAGAAAGGCCAGTCCGAACACGCAACGCATCACCTCCCATACAATGGCATACGGATTCCTGTCCATCAATTCCGTGAGTGCGTATATACTGAGAAATATAAAGGCGCCGTACCAATAGATGAAGTATTTATCCAGTTGATTGATGGAGGCGATATTGCCGAACAGGTAACTAACGAACAACAATGTCACCAGCATCTGCACCCAGCTCCAGGCATTGAGCGCTCTCGAGCTCCTGGGTTCATATTTCCTGAAATTGTACACGTCCTCTATCTTGTAGACCGGGTATTTTTCGATGACATCGGCAGGGCGATAGCCGGTACGTTTGAACCACAACCCGAATTTATCCTTCCAGCTGCGCGTCCTCCATGCATCCTTCATCAATAACCATACATGCTGGAAGTTTATCTTTATGGGATTCCATGTTTGTACGGGTCGCGTGATGCCATACACAGGCGGCGTTTCCTTCAATTCTTTCTGGAAAGTACCGAACAATTTATCCCAGATGATGAAAATCTGCGAGAGATTCTTATCGAGATACTCCTTGTTGATTGCATGATGCACGCGATGATGGGAGGGGGTGACAAGAACATGTTCGAGGAAACCCATCTTCCGGATATGTTGCGTATGGTACCAGAATTGCGCAAACAACTGCAAAGGCCCAACCGTGGCGATCACTTTATCCGGTACACCCAGCAGGGCGGCGGGAAGTAGCAATATGGTAAATGGATTAACGAACATCGAGATGCTCTGGCGTAATGCACAGGCAAGGTTGAAGTCTTCGCTGCTGTGATGCACGATATGCAGGTTCCAGAGCAAGTTGATGTGATGGCTCCAGCGATGCACCCAATAGCCCGCGAAATCGATGGCGATAAAGGCGATGATATAGGTGAGCCAGGTGGTCCTGACCTGGTAAATGACAACCTTGGGCATGAGCCAGCTATAGCCAATGATGATAATACTCAGGCCGAGCACCTCCTTTGTTACATTGGTAACGCCCGAGGTGAGGCTGGATATCATATCCATATTCCGGATAGTATCCTTCTTCCTCCGCCACCCGTACCATTTTTCAAATAATACAAGCAGCAGGAAGGCCGGCATTGCAATCAGTAGTATCTTCCCGTAGGTTTCCATATGAAAGTAATCAGGGTAAATTTAATACATTTTTACCTGTTTATTTTCCTGTAGAACTGCCCATCCTTGGGCTAAATTTGAAAGATGAAACACCTTTTTCATTGCATAGATGCCCATACCTGTGGCAATCCGGTAAGGTTGGTTAAGCAGGGCGGCCCGGATCTGCAGGGAAAGAACATGAGTGAGAAACGCCAGCACTTCCTGAAAGAGTTCGATTGGATAAGGACGGGCCTCATGTTTGAACCGCGCGGACATGATATGATGAGCGGAAGCATACTATATCCGCCTCACGATCCTCTCAACGATATAGCCGTCCTGTTTATCGAGACCAGTGGTTGCCTGCCCATGTGTGGCCACGGCACCATCGGCACCATTACGATCGCTATCGAGGAAGGACTGATCATTCCAAAATTGCCCGGACGAATCCGCCTGGAAGTGCCTGCTGGACTCGTGTTGATAGAGTACACGACGGAAGAGGTAAATGAGGCGCCTGAAGACGGGCCTGGAGTAAAAGTAAGTTCGGTGAAGCTCACCAACGTTGCCTCCTATCTTCACTCCGCCGATCTTGTAGCGGAATGCCCCGAGCTCGGTGAACTTACCTTCGATATCGCCTACGGCGGAAATTTCTATGCCATCGTGGATGTACAGGCGAATTTTCCGGGACTCCAATATTTCTCTGCGGATAAACTCATCGCCTGGTCGAGGACACTACGCCGCAATATCAATTTGAAATACGACGTAGTGCATCCAGACGATCTAACCATAAAAGGATGCTCGCATATCCTTTGGACCGGCGATGTGCTGGACCCGACCTCTACGGCGAGGAATGCGGTCTTCTATGGCGACAAGGCCATCGACCGTTCGCCCTGCGGCACGGGCACGAGTGCAAGAATGGCGCAATGGCATGCAAAAGGCTTGCTGAAAAAAGGCGACTCATTCATCCATGAAAGTATTATCGGCAGTAAATTTACAGGCCGGATCGAGGAGGAGACAACGATAGCAGGAAAGCCGGCGATCCGTCCGAGTGTGGAAGGCTGGGCGAAGATCTACGGCTACAACACCATATGGATCGATCCCGCGGATGATCCATATGCGCACGGGTTCCAGGTTATCTAAACAACTATATCAAAACTACAGGCTATACATGAGTAAGGTGACGATTCTAGGTGGAGGTATCATCGGTCTATGCAGCGCTTATTATTTAAGAAAAGAAGGATACGAGGTAACGGTCATCGACAGGAATGACATAACGGATGGTTGTTCCTTCGGTAACATGGGCTACATCTCGCCCTCGCACTTTGTACCGCTTGCAACGCCGGGCATCATACGGCAGGGATTGAAGTGGATGATGAAATCTTCTTCTCCCTTTTATATCAAGCCACGCCTCAACCTCGATCTCTTTCGATGGGGCATGGCCTTCCGGCGCTCCGCTACGGCGCGTCATGTTGAGCAAAGCGCACCGCACTTGAATAATCTTCTCCAGCTGAGCCGGGAGCTCACCATCGCATTGAAGGAAGAACTCCCCGATCCCTTCGACCTCACCGAGAAAGGATGCTGGATGTTATATAAGAATGCTTCTACGGGAGAACACGAGAAACACCTTGCCGAACAGGCGCATGCATTTGGCCTGCGGACCATCTTCTGCACGCCGCAGCAGGTACAGGATCATGAAAAGGATGTGGAGGTAAATGTGGCCGGTGGAGTACTCTATCTCGACGATTGTCATGTTAGTCCCCGCAAGCTGATGCAATCTCTCTTCACTACGCTGCAAAGAGCGGGTGTTCGCTTCTGGCTCAATACTGATGTTATGGGATTCGGGAAAGAGGAGGGGAGAGTGGTAAGAATACTGACCGATAAGGGCGAACTCGATTGCGACGAGCTGGTGATCGCCAACGGCTCCTGGATGGGCGACATTTCGAAGACGCTCGGCATAAAAATATTGATGCAGCCCGGTAAGGGTTACAGCATCGAATACAACGGGCTCGGAAAAAATCTCCTTCACCCGGCGATACTCGTGGATCATCGTACCGCTACTACTCCCATCGGCAACTGGCTCCGTATCGGCGGTACCATGGAACTCAGCGGGCACAGCGATAACATTCTTCCGAAAAGAGTGCGCGCCGTCTATGACGCATTCGGGAAATATTATCCCTCTCTCTCGTTGCCCGAACCGGATACGAGCCGGGCCTGGTATGGCTATCGGCCGGTAACGCCCGATGGAATGCCCTATATCGGGAGGCACCGCCAATGCCCGAATCTCGTCTTTGCAGG
>DATHKS010000466.1:0-10447 GCA_035488975.1 Chitinophagaceae bacterium
TGAAAGGAATATAAGAGACCTGCAAAATGGCAAGGACATGAATTATTAGCCATTGCAGGTCAGGCAAACTTCGATAAAATTGAAACCATGAATGAAGAGAAACGAAAACTGGTATTTGCAGAACAGAAGACAAAAGAATTATTTAATGTCGTAGAGGAACGGGGATTGATAGTCCCGGGAAAGTCTGAACTGGAATTGGCAGAGGAATTGGTCAAACTTGCCAATGACCTCTTTGGAATAGATCAATATTGGCATAAAAAAATTGTTAGAACCGGACCCAATACGCTTGAGTCATACAGTGGAAATCCCCCCGACCGGGTCATTCAGAAAGACGATATACTGTTCCTGGATTTCGGTCCCATTTTCGAAGGCTGGGAGGCAGACCTGGGAAGAACGTATGTTCTCGGAAACGATCCCCTGAAGCTAAAGCTTAAAAGAGATGTCGAGCTCGCCTGGTACGAAGCGAAAGCCTGGTATTTTGAACAGACCAGCCTTACGGGCGCGGCATATTTTAATTATGCCACGGAGCTGGCAAAGCGCTACGGTTGGGAATTTGCAGGAGAAATTGCCGGGCATATAGTGGGTCATTATCCTCATGAGCAACTCGAGCCCGGCGATCTGGGCTTGGACATACATCCCGATAATCACAGTGATGTACTGCAGCCGGACAAACAAGGGAAAAGCAGGCATTGGATCCTCGAACTCCAGTTTGTGGATAGGGTGAATAATATTGGTGGGTACTATGAGCAGTTGCTGTAATGGACGGATAAACATTGTCGCTGACTCGTGCTGAGCGCCATAGAAATTGTCTCTCTCACTGCCTTGATGCAGCCCGGTAGAAAGCGTTAACATCCGACTCAATCCAATCTGCGACGTATAGAAATGGCCCTGGCAACTCGCCGGGGCTATTCTCATTGGTCACCTTCAAACGGACTAGCTCGTCCTGCTATCAATCTCATTCCCGATCAGGTGAACGATGGACTCGTCGAAACTCCTGCTGGACACTGCCTGCCATTCCAGGTCGTCGCTCACATATAACTCGAAGGAAATAAATCCCGTCTTCGTTCCAAACAGATGTACGAGAAATGAACTTTCCGAGAGCTCATGTCTTTCAACATCCTCCTCGTTCAGTTGATCATAGTGTTTGATCCGTGCGAAATAATATTCGCCGCCTATGCTAAATTCATAAGTGAGCTCCCGGCTTATCATGGCTATATCCAATTATTAAATAAACGCTTCCCGCTGGGTTTGGCCGGGTCGTATTTGAATAACCCGCCGTTGTAAGGCAGTAAGACAAAATATAATGCCAAAAACCTCCGGCGTGAAACTCACCGGGTCTCTCCTTTCACGATCAGGTACTGGTCCTTCTCCAGCTCCAGGTAGCCGTGATCATAACAAAACCAATACCGCTTGCCGCGCTGGGTTGTATAGCTATGAGTGGTGTACCTGAATTGAAACCCCTGCCCCAAAAGCGTTTCCCGGCTTGCCGTCGTCGCATTCCCGGTCTCTCCCAACAAACCCTGCAGGATGCGCCGGTTCTTCAACAACGCCTTGTTGATGATTTTGATGCAATGGGAAGATTGGGCCCTGGCCCGGTTGTTATAACTATTCCTGCAATAGTCATTGCAGAATTTTTTGTCCGATCTCCCCTTCACCGGCTTTTCGCAAAGCATACACCGCTTTCCCTGCATGATCCATATTGATTTACGGGAAGAAGGTAGCCCCTGGTTTTATTCCAACAAGCGTTTATAAACGACTTTATCCGGGTATAAATGGGTAAAAACCGACTAAACGAACCCGCATGCTCCATCTTTGTTTAATACATAACCCCGATTTGCCCATTGTCGGCAAATAGTGCGGGAGGGCTGGGTTATGAAATTTAAAATAAGTGAGCCGGGGAAGAAAAATGTTGCTGATGGTTGAAATTGTAAATGGGGAGCAAGCCAGCGACAGGAG
Source organism: Chitinophagaceae bacterium (assembly GCA_035488975.1). Taxonomy (GTDB): domain Bacteria; phylum Bacteroidota; class Bacteroidia; order Chitinophagales; family Chitinophagaceae; genus DATHKS01. The sequence continues at coordinate 1,957 of DATHKS010000466.1, forward strand.
TATTGTTGCAATTTTGCCGCAATGCTCCTTTTTAATTTAGTTTAGCGTTCTATTCATGCAGTACGATACTACCAATGAAATGTTCAGCCTTGCTGTCGACCTCGTCAATAGCAGTTCGCGCAGTATTTTCCTGACCGGGAAGGCCGGCACGGGCAAGACCACATTCCTTAAATATATCCGCGAGCACTGTTCCAAGAACATTGCCGTTGTAGCACCTACCGGCGTTGCCGCTATCAATGCAGGAGGCGTAACCATCCATTCATTTTTTCAGTTGCCCCTGTCTCCCTTCATTCCAGGAATACCTGAGGAGAGTTCAGACTATTTCAACAGGAAGGCGAGTGAAAAGCCATCGGATACTGTCAACCGGCACGACCTGATCAGTCGTCTCCGCCTGAACTCCGAAAAGATCAAGGTCCTCCAGGAACTCGAACTGCTGGTCATAGATGAGATCAGTATGGTCAGATCGGACACCGTCGATGCCATCGATACGGTCCTTCGACATGCGCGGAAGCGACCCTTCGATCGTTTCGGCGGGGTGCAGGTACTGTTCATTGGCGATATGTTCCAATTGCCTCCGGTCGTGCGCTCCCAGGAATGGAAATTGTTGTCGCCCTATTACCAGAGTCCTTTCTTCTTCGATAGCCTCGTGGTCCGTGAAGAGCTTCCATTGTATGTTGAATTCTCCAAGATCTATCGCCAAAGTGAGGAGAACTTCATACGGCTCTTAAACCAGGTCAGAAACAATAGACTGGATGAGGAAGGGTTCAGTTTGCTCGAATCCAGGTTTCAACCCCAGTTCCGCCGCACCGAAAACGATGGTTATATCATTCTCACTACTCATAATGATAGCGCAAGGGAAACGAACAGAATGCAACTCCAGCAATTGCCGGGCCTGCTATTCACCTACCCGGCATCCATAGAATTGAGCTTTCCGGAGAATGCATACCCCGCCGACGAACTCTTGCAACTAAAAGTTGGCGCACAGGTGATGTTCATCAAGAACGATGTCGATAAGGCCCGTCGCTATTTCAATGGAAAGATCGGACAGGTCATCCGGCTCGAAAAGGATAAGATCTTTGTTCAGTGCGACCAGGAGCCGGAGATCGAGGTGAAAAAAGAGAAATGGGAGAATATTCATTATACCGTTGACAAGGCGTCACGCCAGATCAGCTCTGACGTGCTCGGTTCGTTCTCCCAATATCCGCTCCGGCTGGCATGGGCAATTACTATTCACAAAAGCCAGGGGCTCACATTTGAGAAAGCGATTATCGATGCTGGCGATGCCTTTGCGCCCGGCCAGGTGTATGTTGGTTTGAGCAGGTGCACCAGCCTCTCGGGGGTAGTGTTGAAGAGTAAGGTGCGAACGAATAGCCTTTCAACGGATCCGCGCATTTCTCAATTCTCCTCGAGCAGCGCCTCGGCCGCATCCCTGAAAATGGAAGTGGAACAGCTTGGAAGGAAGTACCTGGAATCGATCCTGCTTTCCTCATTCGATTTCGAACGACCCATTCAAATTATCACGGAGTTGATCTCCTACCTCGGAGAATTTTCAACATCGTTCAATGCCGCAGCCGGTCCGTGGAGCCGAACAGTCCTTGAGAAGATCATCGGTTTCCAGGAGACGACAATGAAGTTCAGGCCCTGGATACAGAACCAATTCTTTCAACCGATCCCACCACAGGAGAATATGGTCCTTCGGGAAAGAATTGGAAAGGGCGCTCTGCACTTTGTGAAAGAGCTGTCCGACCTGATTTCATTTTTAGCTACTTCACCTGCATCGACAGACAATCGTCTCCATGCAAAGGAGTACAATGAAACCTTGCGAGAGTTGTTTTCGGCGCTCTCGCTAAAGAGGTACACATTCCAGGCATGTACCGATTACCTGGATATCGGCGCCTGGCAGAAGGCAAAGCAACAGTTTACTCTTCCATCCTTTGCTGCCAACTCTTATGGAGGTGCTTCCGAACAACGCTTGCAAAGCCCTCATCCGATCCTTTACCAGCAATTGAGGAAGTTTCGGGATAGTATATGTGCCAGGACCGACATGCCTATATATATGGTAGCGGGATCCAAGTCCCTACTCGAAATGGCCGAGTTTCTTCCCATGACCGATGAGGCACTGGTTGAGATCAATGGTTTCGGTCCGGCGCGGGTTGAAAAGTACGGACAGCAGTTCCTCGATATCATTCAAACCTATTGTCACGATAACGGTCTTGAAACAAGAATAGCCGAGAAGGAAGGCCGGAAGGAAAAGAAGTCATCCAAAAAGTCATCCACCAAACGAGCCAGCGATAAGCCCGATACAAAATCGGTATCTCTTAGCATGTTCCAGGAAGGAAAGTCCATCCCGGAAATAGCCAGCCACCGAAATCTATCGCCTGGAACGATAGAAGGCCATCTTACGGTCGCGGTCGGCAATGGGACCCTTGCTGTTGAGCAATTGCTTTCTCCCGGGAAGTTATCGAAGATCACCAACGCGATCACCGGCATCGAAAATGAATCCCTCACTACGATCAGGCAACGACTTGATGAAGATATCAGCTTCGGTGAGATAAGGTTCGTGCTTGCGTCCATTGCATACCGGAAGACCAGTAAGGAAAGTTCACGAGGCTGAACCGGTGTTATTAAAACCCTTGCCAGTAAAGACTTTCATCCTTTTACAATCTCAATTCAGATCATTCAATAGCCGTATGATTGTTACTAATGATTGGTTAATGAAGGGGGGTAGGACAGTAACACATGTAGCTTACGTCTAAACGTTATTAAGCTATAAGTGTGAATTATTCACATTTAGCGATGTTACATTTGTTACATAAAAGTTTATATCTATCTTTTCATATCAATTCATTTATGATAACCGCTACCAACACCAGTTATCGCACAGTAAGCGATCACATCTTCGCCGTGGTCCGGCAGAATATCGTTAATAATCAGAAAGCATTCTTCGCCCAACGGAGGTATGAACCCGGTGAGATCGTCACCAGTTTCTCGGCCGGAGCGGTGTTGTCTTCTCCAACCTATCTCACGGTGCAGGTGGGAATCGATAAGCATATCATGTTGCAGCCGGAGCATCTTCAGTACATCAATCACAGCTGCGATCCGAATGTCTTCTTCGATACGGACGCCATGAAGGTGATAGCCCTCAAGCCCATCGAAGAAGGAGATGAAATGACCTTCTTTTATCCATCCACCGAATGGGATATGTCACAGCCATTCAAATGTCTTTGCGGCTGCAGGAATTGCCTTGGAGAGATAAAGGGCGCATCCCATATCCGCCCTGATGTCATCAGCCAGTATAGGGTAACTCTTTTTATACAACAACAATTGCATGATCGTTCAAACACGGAAAAGAGAGCTTAAAAAGAAGGCCCCTAAAGCAGTATCCGCCGACCCGCTTCGAAAAATAAAGATCTGGGTGCTGTACCCCCATCTCGAAACAGAAGATCCCAACCTTAAATATTACTACGATTTCAGTCAAAGCCTCCAGGAATACACCAAGGTGTTCGAATCATTGAATGCCGACTGGATCTGGCAGCCCGTGACGATGGATAATTTCAAAGAGACCATCTCCCGGATCAAGAAACGCTCCGGTCGCAAGATCCCCCTTGTCCTTAATCTTTGTGACGGCGATGAAGTGAACGGGACGCCTGGCGTATCCGTAATTCATGAACTGGAGAAACACCGGCTCATATACACCGGCTCCAATGATCATTACTATACGGTCACTACTTCCAAGATACCTATGAAGCAGGCCTTCGAGAAGGCGGGCGTTCCAACGGCAAAGTGGGCCACGATCGATGGGACCGAGACATCGGTCAAGGGACTTTGCAAAAAGATCGGCGCTCCCGTAATCATCAAGCCCGCCGTGTCGGGAGGTAGCATGGGGGTGTCGGTGAAAAATGTCGTCTATACTGATAAGGAACTGGAAGAACGTATCCTTGAGATAAAGAAAGGTTACCGGGGATGGAACTTACTGGCCGATGGCCTTATTCTCGAACAATTCATCACCGGGCCGGAGTTTACCTCCTTCATTGTCGGGTCGTCTACGGATCCGGCGAATTGTATTGTGTATCCGCCCGTGGAGCGCATCTTCCATGAGTCACTTCCCGAGGAAGAGAAATTCCTTTCATTCGACCGGCTTTGGGAGATCTACGAGGATGAGAAACCTATGCCCGGCGATGGCAATTTTTATAACTATCACCGGCCCGATCCATCTCTCATGGCTGCCCTCGAGAAAATAAGTCTCGATGCGTACATTGCCGTTGGAGGCATGGGGTATGGCCGGCTGGACATCCGCATGGATAAGATCACGGGGAAATTGTACATGCTCGAAGTAAATGCCCAATGCGGATTGAGCGAAGATGAAGACTATACCTCGATCGGCGCGATCCTGCGCTACGCGAATAAAACCTTTACCGACCTGATAAGCCGCATCATCTCTGACGCTTTTACCAGGAGGCAGTTAACCATATAAATTCATTGTATGAAGGTGTGTGTTCTTCAACCGGATTATTCCACCACAGGTGTGGACTATAAGAATTACGATCCTCCCCGCAATCTTTCCTCTCTTTTGCCCGACACTGAGGTGGATCATGTCTTCCTGAACAAACTGACGACCTATAAACAGTTGAAGGAACTGAAGAAGAAGCACTATGATATCTTTGTCAATCTCTGTGAAGGTTACCTGGAATGGGAAGTCCCTTCCATCGATGTGATTCATTGTTTTGAATTGCTCGACCTTCCCCATACCGGGCCCACCGCCAAGCTATATGATCCTACGAAGGAGTTGATGAAATACGTGGCCCATTGTGAGGGGGTTCGTACACCCGGATACTTCATGATCGAACAGCCGGGCGATATAGAAAAAGTTGAGCAATATTTATCGTACCCGATGTTCATCAAACCCGCCAAGGCGGGTGATAGTCTCGGGATAGACGAGAACTCGGTGCTGTACAACAAACAGGACCTGCTTAAGAAGGTGGTTGAAATATTCAATGATTATGGCCCGCTCCTCGTCGAGGAATATATCGATGGCCGGGAATTTACCGTGCTCGTGGCGGCAAATAAGGACGGTAAGTCCTGCAAGGTTTTCAAGCCCGTGGAATACATCTTCCCCGAAGGCAAATCCTTCAAGACATATTCACTGAAGACATCGGAGCTCCATCCCGATTGTAATTATCCCTGCAATGACCCCGTTATCGAAAAAGAGCTAAGAGAGGCTACTGAAAAAATATTCAATGGCTTTAATGGGGTGGGCTATGCCCGCCTTGACTTCCGGGTTAATGACAAGAACGAGATATTCTTTCTGGAAATAAACTTTACCTGCTCCGTCTTCTACACCGACGGATACGAGGGCTCCGCTGATTTCATCTTGAAGTTTGATGAAGCGGGTCAAAAGGGATTTCTCGATCAAATCATTAGCGAGGGAATCCACCGGCATATCCGCATGAAAAAGCCTTATGTCATGAAAGGAAACTCTATTGCCGGGTTTGGAATCTACGCGACACGGAATATCCGGAAGGGAGACCTTATCTTTTCCGGTGAAGGAAAAGCGCAGCGTATCGTGACGAAACGATTTATTGAAAAGAATTGGAACGAGGATCAAAAGCTCAATTTCAGGCGGTATGCCTATGCAGTCAGCGAGGAGGTCTTCATTCTATGGGACGAGGATCCATCCGAATGGGCACCGCAAAATCATAGCTGCGATGCGAATACCACTCTCAACGGGTTGAATGTTGTAGCTCTCCGGACCATAAAAAGGAATGAAGAAATAACGCTGGACTACTCGCAATTTCTCGATGAGACCATGGAGCCTTTCGAATGTCGCTGCGGCGCATCGAATTGCAGGGGACTGATCAAGGGAGTTATGAATAATTCGGTAACGAGCAGGGAGCAGAAGTTCTTCACGGTAAGCGCCAGGTAGTCTAACTCATCTTCCCATAAATACCATCAGGATCTGAACATCGCTCGGATTGATCCCAGAGATCCGGCTGGCCTGACCCAGAGTCCTCGGCTTAATGCGGTGTAGTTTTTCCCGCGCCTCATTTCCCAATGCCTGGATTTTTTTGTAGTCGAAGCTTTCCGGGATAAGCAAATCTTCAAGCTGGCTCATGCGGCCAACCAATTCCTTTTCCTTTTCTATATAGACATCGTACTTCACCTGGATAGAAGCCTGTTCGATATGATCGGTGTCAAAATCCTTTAACTGTTCATCCAGTTTCGGCAATGCTGCCGCCAGTTCGTTAAGTTCCACAGAGGGGCGAAGCAGGATCTTTTCTGCCTTTTGCTTTTCCGAGATCGGCGACGACCCGATTGTTTCCAGGAAGCCATTTATCTCGATGGGTTCAACGCCCGTATCCTTTAGGATCTTCTTGATTGAAGAAACGGCTTCTCTTTTCCCGATCACGCCCTTCATCCTTTCTTCGGAGGCGAGGCCGAGCCGGAAACTTAGTTCGGTCAGTCGCAGATCAGCATTATCCTGCCGGAGCAGTGTCCGGTATTCCGCCCGCGATGTGAACATCCTGTAAGGTTCTTCGGTCCCCTTGCTAATGAGGTCATCTATTAATACTCCGATATAGGCCTCACTGCGCCGGAGTATCACGGCTTCGAGACTCCTGACTTTTTGATGGGCATTGATTCCCGCCATCAACCCCTGGCAGGCGGCTTCCTCGTACCCGGTGGTCCCATTGATCTGACCCGCAAAGAAAAGATTTGATATAAGTTTTGTCTCTAATGTGTGTCTGAGCTGTGTTGGAGGAAAGAAATCGTACTCTATAGCATAGCCTGGCCGGAAAACGCGGACATTCTCGAAACCTGGAATCATACGAAGAGCTTCGTATTGAACATCTTCGGGTAATGAGGTTGAGAATCCATTTACATAGATTTCAATGGTATCCCAGCCCTCGGGCTCAATAAACAGCTGATGACGCTCCCTTTCGGCAAAGCGATTGATCTTGTCTTCGATGCTCGGGCAGTACCGCGGCCCCACTCCATCAATTCGTCCGGCGAACATCGGGCTCCGGTCGAACCCCGACTTTAAGATGTTATGGACGGCGGGACTTGTATAAGTGATCCAGCAACTTTTTTGTGTCTTGGGCTTTGGAGTCGGCAGGTAAGAAAATCCGGAGATTTCCTGATCGCCTGGCTGCTCTTCCATCTTTGAGTAGTCAAGACTTCGACCATCCACCCGCGGTGGTGTTCCGGTCTTTAACCGGTCGCTTTGAAAGCCAAGTTCAACCAGTTGTTCCGTGATGCCGGTTGCCGCCTTCTCGGCCGCGCGTCCACCGCCAAAATTCTTTTCGCCAATATGAATGATCCCGTTGAGGAAGGTTCCATTGGTCAGGATCACAGCCTTTGCTTTTATTTCATGTCCCAGGCCGGTCATCACTCCGCAGGCCTTTCCATTCTTTATCAAAAGGCCCTTCACCATATCCTGGTAGAAATCAACGTTTGGGGTCTTCTCCAACATCTCCCTCCACTTGGCGGCAAAGAGCATTCGATCGCTTTGAGCCCTCGGACTCCACATGGCGGGTCCCTTCGAACGGTTCAGCATCCTGAACTGAATCATGGAGAGATCGGTCACAATTCCGGAATACCCTCCCATAGCATCGATTTCCCGAACGATTTGCCCTTTGGCGATGCCTCCCATTGCAGGATTGCAGCTCATTTGAGCGATGGTCTGCATATTCATGGTCACCAACAGCACTTTGGAACCAAGATTGGCAGCCGAAGCCGCGGCTTCGCAGCCTGCATGTCCGGCGCCAACAACGATTATATCATATTCGGGAAACATAATTTGCAAAGGTACAGAGAATGAAGTCAAAACTTGTTCCACGTGAAATGGGGTCAAGAGTCCCACAGATTTCCCAGATTAATTTAGTCAGTTGAAAGATATTACTGAATAGGACACCATACAGAGAGATGAGATCTGTGGGCGAAAACGCATTAGGGGTCTATCGGAGAAAGTAGGAACACTTCTACTAAAGCCTTATTCCTTGTTCCAAATTACCAATTCCTCTCTGAGCCCCTGCCCGAGCCCCTCAACTCTTCATTCTTTTCACGTGGAACTATTTTCGAAAATAGGCCTTCAGGTAATGGTCTTCCATCTTGCGCATCTCCTTTTGATCTTTCGCTGTTTTATCCCGGTATCCACAGAGATGAAGCGCCCCATGGAAGATGACCCGGTGCAGTTCCTTGCTGAATGACTCCTTAAGCCGCTTCGCATTATCGCGAACGCGGTCCACACTGATATAGACCTCAGCCTGTACGGGCTTCCTTTTTCCGGATAATTCAAAGGTGATTATGTCCGTATAATAGTCATGGGCTAGAAATTCATTGTTTATCCCAAGCACCCGTTCATCCGAACAGAAGATATAATTGACATACTCGATTTCTTTTTCTTCTTTTCGAAACAGGGTCTCGATGAATTTCTTCAACTTTGACCGTTGAGTCAGTGTTGTTTGAGTTTCAAAGAAGAATTGGGTCTTTGGAC
>DATHKS010000467.1:0-3692 GCA_035488975.1 Chitinophagaceae bacterium
CATCATTGTCCGTATCGGGTACGGGGCAACCACTATACTTCTGAACACCGGGAACGGCAGGGCATTTATCGAGGCTGTCGATGATGCCGTCTTTGTCTGTATCTACCGGAGGTGGGGGAGGCAATGCCTTCAGTACAGGCTCCTTGACCTTTCCAATCCTTCCGGCTATGCCGATCTGGTAGAAGAAATGATAGCTCGAATTTTCAGTCGTCACCGGGATCCGGTATTGAGACGTAACATAGAGATGTGCGTCGTCGAAGAAATTCACTTTAAGACCGAGACCCGCCGGGATGAATGCCCCGAAGTAGGATTTACCATACATGGTACCGCCGATACCGCCAATGAGATAAGGCTGTACCCAGTATTTCTCGGAGACCATCTTCAGGTTCACCGATGCATCTGCCTCGAGCAACAATTTGTCGCTTGAAGGAGTAGGCCGGGAAGAAAACGGATATCTTACAAATGATCCGGCAAGGGTACCGGCAAAATCGATATGCTTATGCAATCCTTTAAAGTAGGAGATCGCAAGGCCGGGCGTCATGTCTTTGGACTTGGCCCATTGCTTATTATTTAAAACCTGTGACAGGGAAGTAGTCCGTATCCGGCTGGCGGTGGTAAAATCATCAAAGAAAAAACTCACACCAATGGCGGCGGGTCGTATTTCTTTATCCTGCGCGAAACCGGCAGGAGCAAAAAGATACAGTGCCAGCAGAACGGCTATAATTTTCTTCATAAAGCGAAAGTTTGGTTTATAGACCCGACAAAAATAGCAGGTATGATCTAGATGTGAAAATAAATTATTTCCCTAGTATTCACGCCTTTGGAAGGGCAAATGACCGGGTTTTCCCAGGCGGTATGGAATGAGTTTTCGAAGCGCCGTGCCTGGCGGCTCATCAATAACCAAACGGCTTATTTCCCCGCAAAATATCGCTCCCGCATAGCTTTGTCTTCGCCATACATATCATCATAAAAAACCGCCTTGCCATCTTTTCCCTCGCAGGTGAAATAACGGATGAAGACCGGAAGCCTCTTGTGTACCCCGATGCTGTGCTTTTCCTTGCGTTCGAGCCAGGTCGACATCGAATCTTCGACGGGAGAAGGTTCGTCGCCGTACTTATCGCGATAGTCGTACCGGATGATGTACCGCGCCAGTTTCTCCCATTCCTGTACCCGCACACAACCATGGCTCAGCGACCGCATAGCCTGGGCAAACAGATAGCGTTGGTTCGTATCGTGAAGATAGACGGCATATTTATTCGGGAAATTGAATTTAAGAATGCCGAGTGCATTGTCATCGCCGCTTCCCTGCACCACTTTATAGGGGATTCCTTTGCTGTATTTCGTCCAGTCGACGGTATAGGGATCCACTTCATCTCCCTTGGAATCGATGAGACTGTATCCTTTTTTGGTGAGATAGCCTGCATCCCTTTTCAGACCCGGCAGCACTTCCTTCACGATGATGCTTGTGGGGATCGTCCACTGCGGATAGGTGATCATTTCTGAAATGGCGCTCGTGAGCAACGGTGTTCGTGTTGCAGGCTTGCCGCAGATGATCTTGGACGTAAGTTTGACCGAATCGCCGTCATGAAGTTTCATATAGAAAGCGGGAAGATTCACCCAGATATACCGGTCGGGCATTTGCTCCGGCAATAATTTATACCGGTCGAGTGTAATGGCAATTCGTGCGAATTTATCACTGGCCGACATGTTGAGCATGCGGAGCGTACCCCCGCCTGCTTTTCCATCGATCGCTATACCCTGCTGTTTCTGGAACTTCTTCACCGCATCAGCCAGATGAAGCGAATCCACCTGCACACTATCCTGTTCGAGATAGCCGCCCTCGATGAGGCGTTGCTGCAGGGCGGCGCGGAAGGTAACGGGGTCATTGCCCGATGAAGGTACAGGGGTGAACACCCTGTTGCTGGTGGAGTCGTCGAGGAATTGTGGTAATGCTTCCTTCAACAGGAGATATCCCTCGTGCTTTGGTTCAAGTGAATGCATTACGAGATTCATTGAATTCCGCCGTTGGATCAGCTCAAGTTTTTGCAAATAGAATTCATCGCTCAACACCGAATCCTTGCGAAGGGTGATACTGTCCTGTGGCAGGCGACCGAGCTTCAGGTCCTTGACAATATGCATGAATGCATCGGTAAGGAGAAGATCGGCCTTTGTCCAGAGTGCGGCATCCTTTCGTTCATGGATCGACGACGTATCTTCTGCGAATCGTTTGCTGATGGAATCGATCTGGGGAAAATGATAGTCTTCGGGGAAGAGACCATAGTATTTTGCTTTACCGATCAGGTAAATGAGGGAATCGCCGAAACTGTTCCAACGTTCTTTATTGCTCCAGACCGGGGTGTATTTGTTCTTCTCATATACTTCACGTACCTGGGTAAGGAAGACCAGTTGTGCATCGGCATCGATCTTTCCTTCGTTACCGTCGGCAAAATCGAGTGAGCTGCGAAGCAATTCAGGAAGTTTCAGCGACATTTCCTCCGGCGTCTTCACTATGTCCGTAGCGGGTGGCTTCTTCGCATTCCTGCAACTTCCGGCGCAAAGCAGGCTGATACCGATGATGAGATGGTACACGAACTTTTTTAAGATCATAAGAGGAACTGTGGTGTGTGTGGTGGTGGTATCCGTTTTTATGCTAACTTCCTTTATTTCATATGACGGATAGAGCTAACAAAATAAGCAATCCTTTCTGCATTCTTCCTTTCGCATTTGTTATTTTTTTAACAATGCATACAGGGTGTGTAACTGCACAGGACTCACTTCATTCCAAGCCAATTGTTGTCAATAACCGGAAGATATATCTTGACGAAGTGTTGCATGATTCAACAAAGAAAATGGTGGAACTACGGTCGGAAATACCGGGATTGATCTATGATCTGCGGTATGCAGGCAAGAATAATTTCATGCATAGGGCAATGTATCCCACCAATACACATTACACTTTTTTGAGATTACCGGCCATGGAGGCGCTCCGGAGGGTTCAGGAAGAATTGCATGGGCAGGGAATGGGCCTGAAGATATTCGATGCATATCGCCCCTATTCCGTAACGGTGAAATTCTGGGAGCTCGTGCATGACGAACGCTATGTTGCCAACCCGGCCAAGGGAAGCGGCCACAATCGCGGGATCGCGGTAGACCTGACTATCGTGCATCTTGACACGGGGAAGGAACTGGATATGGGAACCGGCTTCGATAATTTCACCGACACCGCACACCAGGATTTTACGGGACTTCCCGCACCTGTGCTGGAAAACAGGAGGCTATTAAAAACATTGATGGTGAAATATGGCTTCAAACCCCTGGAAACGGAATGGTGGCATTTCTTCCTGGCGGAGGGGGAGAGATTTGGGGTGTTGGATATACCTTTAAAACAATTTGATAATTTGGCAATTCGGTAATTTGACAATTGTCCTTATCAGAATAGGCGCTACTGATCGGAGCACGCCGCATTATCAAATTATCAAATTACCGAATTGCCAAATTATCAAATAACGTCGATGACGGCGTCCACATTAATGGGTCCATAGATATGGGGAAATGTATCCTGTGTGGACGGCGACCATTCCTGCACATAGCGGCTGGTGAGTTTGGCCGTATCGATGACGAGTTTGACGAGGTCGTTCCTACCTTCAAAATATCTCTCCAATACGCCAGCTACTTGCCTTTCTTCACTGCAG
>DATHKS010000468.1:0-5550 GCA_035488975.1 Chitinophagaceae bacterium
CCGCCTTGCGTATAGGAATGCGAAAGATTCTCGCAAAGAGAAATAGTATTGGCAGAAACGGCGTACACCGTTCTCACGTCATAGAACCCCGTGTTATTATAATTGGTGATAGCACCGTAGGCGGCATCATCGGTTGAAGCAATGTCGGCGCCCTGCACCTGGATCACCATCACAAGATCGCCCCTGCTTAATGCGTTTGTCGCGTAAGGATTGGCTGAATTGGTAAATGAATACGATCCGCTCAGTTCGGCGATGTTGGATACGACAACCGAGAGGGAACCCGCACTCACAGAAGAGGCGAGGGATGTGTACCTGTTCAATATATAGGTGCCGGGAAGTATATAAGTTTCAGCTCCATCCTTTCCCTTGAAACTCTGCGCATGCGCAGCGGAAATGAATAAGAGAGAAAATAAGACCAATGTGAAGAGTGACTTACTTATAGTAAGCCCGTTGGGTAGATTTCTTGTCATCGCTAGGTATTACGGATCAAATAATGTTTTCGGGTAGGTCTGTTCGTCGGAACTTGGATGGCTGATTCGTAATTCTCTCAGACCGGTGTAAAAATATACTACGGCTTTCTACTATGCAAGCTTTACGCGTAGTTTTTACCGGAATGACCGTAATTTCTGCAAGTAAATTTATCTTTCCGGCCAAAATATGACGTCTATCTGGCTGGTACGTACCAGTTTAAATCATTTCAGCCAAATCCTTCAATTTCTTTTATATTAGTAATAATATTCCCCGGTTAAAGCCTGTTAATATGAAAAAATACCTATTCCCGATGCTATTTGTGGCAGTAGCCTGCTTCCATTTCCAGGCCCGCAGCCAGTCTACCTACAGCCTCTTCAATGGCACAGACCTGGCCGGCTGGCATACGGATGTGCCCGAAATGGACACGAATAAGCTGGCGAAAACTCCGTTCGTTGTACGCGATGGAAAGTTGGTGAGCATGGGCAAGCCAAACGGCCATCTCATCACCGATTCCAGTTATCACGATTACCGGCTCAAGGTAGAATACAGGTTTGCGAATAAACCAGGCAACTGCGGAGTGCTGGTGCATGCGTCCACTCCAAGGTCATTATATAAGATGTTTCCCAAGTCCATCGAATGCCAGATGCAAAGCGGCGACGCGGGCGATTTCTGGTGCATCGTGGAAGACATCAGCGTGCCCGACATGGAGACACGCCGCGGACCTAAAGCCGAGTGGGGCATAACGGAAGGAAAGCAGCGGCGGATAAAGAATCTTACCGACGGCTCGGAGAAGCCATTGGGTGATTGGAACACCATGGTGATCGAATGCCGCGGCAATACGATTAAGATATGGGTGAATGACGACCTCGTGAATGATGGCTTCGGATGTACTGCATCTAAAGGACAGATTGCATTGCAGGCGGAAGGAGTAGAGGTTGAATTCAGGAAAGTTGAAATAACAACCGGTCTTACTGCAAAATGATCTTTGGGAATTATTGTACCGTTAAGCAATGATCCTGTCTTCCCGGTTCATTGCTTAACGGTACATAATTAGCTTAAATTCTTTTTACCTGACTACGAAACTACAGATCCGAATATTCTACCGGGTACAGAAACGTAATATCGATATGTGATACGTTGTGCTGGTACTCCGGTAGCGCAGAGAGTTTCTTCCACTGCTGGTCATCCCCGAATGATTTCCAATGCGCATCCCTGTCGGCCATATTCTCGAAGCTGGTCATGTACATCAGGTTCGGCATCTTTGAACCCGCGATCACCTGTCCGTAGAAGATAGCGTTGAAGTTGAGTCGCTTGAACAAACCGATCTCGTCCCCCGCAGTGAACATCTTCACTTTATTCTGAAACAATTTTTCCGTCGGACTTTCATAGCTGCGCAGTTCATACACGCGATCCTTCCTTGGTCCATTGAGCGAAGGCGCCTGCAGCGGTGTTTCCGTTGGAAAGTCCTGCAGCAAAATATTCTCTATCCGGGTATAGGGTGGTGAGGAATAGGGCGCGTCTGCGTACGGGGTTGACGCCGCCTGGTAGTCCTTGTTTTTTGCTAGTGCCGCAGACAATTGAAACAGCTTATCGAAGGCGCGTACCGGAATAACCACACAGATGATCTTGTTGGCCGATGTATCGTTGGCTCGTCCTTTGAAGACACCTATCTTTTCTACGCCCTCCTTATGTAACGCGGGCAGGTAGGCCTGTTGAAGAAAACTATCGATCGAATGTTCCTGTGCAGCAGTCTGGAAGTGGATAATGGTCAATTGGTAAAACTCATGGCGTGGCAATCTGCCCGCACTACCGGTCTTGAAAGTAAGCAGCACGATGAAGAGCGACAGGACGCCGACAATAAGAAAACGTGAGAGGTTCATATTCGAATTTTAGATGTGAAAACCTTCGGATGTGTATTTATAATTTATTTATCTCCTGGTACAACGAACGAAAACAACTCCATGGCGTATTATCGCCACCGGCCGGATCCTTCTTCTGTTCGTAGAAGCCACGGATGAAACCCGAGCTACCCGACCATACCGTTTGCATCATGCCATAGAAGCGTGGCTTCATTTCAGGTGTGGCGGTGTTGCGGAAGCCAAGCATATCGTTGAGCTGCGTATTCGCAATACCGGGGTTTCTCCATGGGCAGGTAACGACTCTTAGTCCTTTCATGGCAAAATACACCGGTGTCTTATCCGCGCGTTCATAGTGCCAGTCGCAGATGACGACATCCTTCGGGATCATATCAACCGCCGGATACGTGTGATTGAAACTTGCTTCCCATCCGCCGAACCCTGTGGCATTTCCATCTATGAGGCGATCACCCCAGATCCAGAGTTCCCTTTTCGATTCGGCAAGATGATCGCGGAGACGCGTAACCTCGTCGGCGAAGAGCCTGGCCTTGTCCTGCCCCTTGCATCGTGGACATTTCGCATCGCCGATATAGAAGACCTCGTCCATGCCGGCATGGAATGCATCGGTCTCGAACACATCGCATAGCTCATCCATGAGGCTGAAGATGATGGGATGGAGTTTTGGGTGCAACGGGCAATAGCTTTTGCAATACAGGCTATCTGCATTCGGCCAGACATACTTCTCGGGCATCTTGATATGCGGCGTCTCATCGAGTTCGGGGTAGACCGTAAGCAGGCTGGAAGTCTTATTGGCCCAGGATTGATGGCCCAGGAAATTCAATTGTGGAATGATGCGGATCTTACCGGCGCGGCAAGCAGCAACGATCTGTTTTGCCTGTGCCTTCGACAAGGCGACAGAATCGCGCAACTCGGGATGGCTGGTGTATTGGTAATTGTAATCGACGCGAAGGATGAGTGTGTTCACCTGTCGCGGGATCAATTCATTTTTTATAAAAAGCGTAAACGAATCGACGTCCTTCGGAGAAGGAGCGGCGATAGCGAAGCCGCGAATAGGAAGCAGCGTGTCTAATTTGCTCTGTGCATTCAGGTCTCCCAGGCCGAGCAGGAAGAGGATCAGGATAATATTATTTTTCATGATATGGCGTATGTGTTTTGGGTGAGGGGACATCCGGCAAGGCGAATCTATGCCCTGAAATTAAATCATTATAGAACGTGAAATGTACAACGTGAAAATTATCTCCATCACTTGGGAGCATTCGATCCTAATCATCCGTCTCTTTACGGGAGTACGCCGCACCCAGGCTCTCGGGCGCCACTTCGCAATAGGCGGTAGTCAATGCGTCGATCAACAGCGACTTCGGTATCTTTTTCAATTCGATGATAGTCCATCCCTGCAGGCCCCATTTTCCCGGAACGGGATAGATCACGGATCTATCGAAGGTGCAGAAGGCGGACTGGTCGATTGGAGAAAGTTTGATGGTGATCCTCGACAGGCTCTCCGAGAGTGTAACGAATATCTTCTTCCGCACTCTAAATGACGGCTTCTCGAAATGAGGAAGCTCAGTAGCCTCGGGAAAGGACATGGCCAATGCCTTGAAATTTTTAACGGAAACCATATCGGCAGTTTTATTGAGGAATGATGAGTAATTAAAAAAAAGAGAGCCGCGAAATTTATTTAATCATTCTTTATTGCACTATTCTTCCACCAGGCTTATTCCCGCCTGTGTGAAGATGATTTTCTTTTGCTTGTACAGGCTGCCCGTTACCATCTTGAAGGTCTTCTTGCTCATTCCGAAGAATGCATAGATATCTTCCGGCGCCGATTTATCATAGTAGGGGAGGTAGCCATCATTCTCGCGGAGCAGGCGAAGCACTTTCTCCGATTCGTCCTCCACGCGCTCGTAGCCCGGCTTGCCAAGTAAAACATCTATCTTATTCTCGGGGAGAATGGTCTTGATAAAACCTTCGAACCTATCGCCTATCTCAATGGGGCGATAGATCTCGCTGGCGTGTAGAACACCGGTGTGCTGATTGTTGATGATGACAACGAAGCCCAGATCCGTTTGGCGATATACGAGAAGTGAGACGGTATCCTTTTCCTTTACGGTCAGCGTGTCATTGCTGAGCGTTTGATCGATCCTCTCGGTTGCCGTCATGCGGCCGGTCTTCTCGTCGATATAGATCTTAACGAGGTATTCGCCTTTTACCCGCATATAACTGATCTGCCTTGAGCGGGGAACGAAGAGATCCTTCATGAGGCCATTATCCAAAAATGCTCCGTGCGGGGTGATGGTAACTGCTTCGAGCTTCACGATATCGCCGACAATGCCCTTCGGTTGAAGCGTGGTAGCGATCAGGCGGTCCTCGCCATCGTGATAAATGAACACCCGCAACTCGTCGCCGATCCTGGTTTGAGGCGGCACGAAACGTTTGGGCAGGAGAATACCTTCGAGGCCGTCGTCAAGGAAGACGCCCATCGGTTTCTCTTTGATCACCTTCAGTGTATTGTATTCGCCGACCCTTATCATTTATTTGCAGATAGATTAGTAATGATTTTTTTCACGGGATCAATGTATGCAGCGTGAATGACCGTGACTATTCCGGCTTTTCGGGTTTTGGAGTCGCCCTTGTGCCACTATACAGTTCGTATTCCAGTAAGCGGCAATCGATCGTACTGGTGTAGAATTCGATCCTTCGTTTCGCCTTCAGTCCGATCTTCTTCGCCAATTCCATGTTGCCGGTAAATACATAGCCCGTGTATCCACCGCATCGTTGTTTCATGAAGTCGCCGATCCGCGCATACGTATCCTCGAGTTCCTTTAGTTCACCGAGCCGCTCGCCGTATTCCGGGTTAACGAACATTACGCCGCTTTCTCCGGGAGGAACCTCTGTGTCTGCAAAGTCGCAGACCGAGAATTCGATGAGGTTCGCTACGCCGGCGGCTATTGCATTCTTCTTTGCATTTTCAATGGCCCTTGTACTATAATCGGTGGCGATGATGCGCAGGCCTAGTACATCGGCGATCTGCTCTTCCAGGCGGGCATCCTCCCGCAGGTACACATCCTCATCATATCCTTTGAGATGCATGAATGCATAATTGGTGCGAAATAGTCCGGGCCGCCGGTTCGTTGCCAGCATAGCTGCTTCGATGGCGAGCGTGCCCGAGCCGCACATGGGATTGATGAAAGGCGAGCGACTATCC
>DATHKS010000469.1:0-11112 GCA_035488975.1 Chitinophagaceae bacterium
CGGAACAGGGGGAAGATGATCCGGAACAGCAATTGAGTGAAATAGTAATAGGAAAGCGTAAGCGTGGCGAGCACGATGAAGCCAACGACGGTGTATTTATCGAGGCTGAAAAAATTAGTGACATCGAACGATATCTTGGAATCGGCAACGATGCTCCTGATGACGGAGGAAAGGATGAAGGTGGAATAGATGAGGAGGCATACCGAGAGGATCCCCACGACCCATTTTAACCACTTTGGCAGCCGTACAATGAGATCCCCGATATGTTGCACCTTATACCAGGTGAAGAGCACCAGCCAGCAGAAGAAGACGGAATTCATCAACAGGTCGCCCAGGGAACGCTGCACGATATTGGAACCATAGATCAGCGGATCGAAGAGTTCGAACTGGCGCAGGTTCATTAATTGCGGGAAGCCATAGATCACGATCCGTATGGTGAAGAGCACCACGCCCAGGAAAAGCACTCCTTTCCAGATCTTCCGTCTCGCCAGCGACTCTGCAATGAGATGCACGAATAACAACAACAGCAGGAGTCCGCTGAATCGCAGCATTATCGTCACTTTATTGTTGTAAGGGACTCCCGATGAGGCCTTCTTGTCGAAATAGAATAAGGTCTTGCCGGTAGAGGATCGAACGGGGAATTCGGTCACGGAACTGCTAAGCACTACGCGGTTGTCTGCCGTATTGCTATATACGAATTGCTCGGGCAGATAGGCGGTCTCGAGATAGAACATCGATCGCACGGGCACCATGGCATAGGCTACGATCGTGGATGAAGAGAGATGAACGAATCGCTTTACGATGAGATAGTATCCATTCGACAGGCGTTGAAAATCCTCGATATCTCCATCGGAAAACGTGGTTGTCGGGGGAACCACGAGCTGGTTGCTCCAGAAACTCATAGAGAGAAGACCATTGTCATTGACCTTATACAGGAAGATCCCGTATTTCTTGTCGGCCACCGTATTGAACTCGGGAAATGTCTCCGTATTGGTTACCAGTTTTCTTATCAGAACGGTATCGCTGAGAAAACGGCTGAAGTCACGCTCCTGCTCATGGAGATAGGTCTCGGCATTGCGAACCTCTTCTGCAACGGATGATCTGTTTGTATAGAGTTTATTAAAGACGAAGGAGAGCGTGAAAAGGACTGCTGCGACGAACAGCAAACTGAATTTCCAGAAAAAACTATTTCTTAAGAGTGGCTTCAATGATCCGGTTGTTGTTTTATGCTGTTCCAGCTATCGTTCATGTCGTCTAAACTCATGTCGGAAAGGGTGGTACCCTTTTTCAATGCCTCCTGTTCCATCTGGACGAAGCGGCGGATGAATTTCTTGTTGGTTCGTTCCAAGGCATTTTCGGCATCCACCTGCAAAAATCGTGCATAATTGATGAGGGAGAACACCAGGTCGCCAAACTCCTCTTCCACCCTCTCGGGCTGGCCGGTATCTACGACTTCCTTCAATTCCGCCATTTCTTCCTCTACTTTCTCCCATACATCCTCCTTCTTCTCCCATTCGAAGCCCACCTGTTTGGCCTTTTCCTGGAGGCGCATGGCCTTTACCGTAGCGGGCAATGACTTGGGAACGCCGGAAAGTATCGATGTCTTTCCCTCCTTGAGCTTCAATTTCTCCCAATTCCTCTTCACATCTTCCTCATCATTTACGATCACATCGCCATAGATATGCGGGTGACGGCTGATGAGTTTTTCACAGACACCATTGATCACATCCTCCAGCTCAAACTGCTTTTGTTCGCTGCCGATCTTTGCGTAGAAGACAATATGCAATAACACATCTCCCAGTTCCTCTTTGATCCCCTTCCAGTCACTATCTGTGATAGCATCCGCGAGCTCGAAGGTCTCCTCTATGGTCAGCTGCCGCAATGATTGTATGGTCTGTTTCTTATCCCAGGGACATTTTTCCCTGAGTTCATCCATTATCGTCACCAGGCGAAGGAACGCCTCACTTACAGGTTTATTCATTCTTTCGGAATATTAAAGTTGAAAGATGGCGAACAGGAAAAAGGCCAGCAATAGTGTGATCAATAGTATCGCCCCGAACAGGTTCAACAAAAGGAATTTCACAAAGGTCTTGCCTCCACCCTGGCGATAGAACTTCTTCATCGCGATGAACAGGTACACCGGTCCGACCAAAATGATCGGCAGGATCGTCAACCATTCGAAGATCGACCAGCCGGTCATGTCTTCCAGCTTGCCGAAGAAGATGGTGAACAGGATCAGGATGAAGGTAAAAATATAATGGTGGATAGAGAAAATACCGTGATCTGCATAATAATAATCCTTACGTCGGATATAAAGCAATTTCAATATAAATGCAAAGAACGGGAGCGAAACGAATAAGAGATAGGGAAGCTTGTGCAGGATGAGCTCCGGCAATTTCTCCATGGCCTCGTAACCCTTGTACCTATACTTCTCATTCAATTGGATCGCCCGCTTGTTCCAGAGCCGCGTCAGCCAACCATCTCTCCCGCCTGAGGGCCGCGCATGCTGAACGGAATCGTATTGCCTCATATCCCGGTAAGTCCCTCCAAAGGTGCTAACGGTGGTGAAGTCGCGCTCGAAACGCGCCAGGTCCATAGCGTGAACAGGCACCGAGGTATCCATCAGTATGGCGAGTTGTTTTTCCAGGTCGGTATTGGTGGAATCTTCTTTGATCTTATCCTGCACCTTCTCGATCCTCCGCGACCGTTCCCTGGCGGTGAGCGGCTCATTTCCCGTGACCTTAAAATTATCGTTCAGATTGGCGATGCTGAAGAAGATCAGGAAGAAGATCGCCGAGGTAAAGACATACATCCGGACAGGGTTGAGATACCTGGCCCGCCTGCCCCGCATGTATTCCGCCGAGAGGAAACCGGGACGAAACAGCAGATCCTTGAGCGAGGTGAAGAACTTGCCATCGAAATGCGTGATATCGGCGAAGAAATGCATGAACATGCCCCAGAAAGTTTCCTTCGGCTCAAGATTCTCCTGGCCACATACCTGGCAGAACCTGCCCTGCACGATGGCACCACAATTGAGACAATTCTTCTCCTTCCGCTCGGGACGATGGGACATGTAAAATTTTCGCTAAAATAAGTACAAAATGACAAGTCATCCGGTGTTTTTGAGGGACACCCCACGCATTGCATAATTATTTCAGTTATCAAGCGTTATGGGGAAATTTTTAGGCTCCCAATACGTTACCATACAATTCGATTAATTTCGCCACAAATCAATATCACCGGATGAAAAGTTACCTCCTTCTCCTTGTCCTTCTTGCTAATACTGTCGGTTATGGGCAGTATTACTACTCCGACCTGGTGGATGCGCATAATCTCGGGGAGCGGATGAAGACCTATTCGGCCAATAAGGTACAATCGGTCACGGCTGCGGGTTTCGATGCCCAGGGCTCGAAGACCACCGATTTCAATGAATGGCAGGAGGTGAATAGTAGCGGGAACTGGATGAAGATAACCACCCGGAACGGCCAATCGATCTCCCGGCAGCTATACCAGTTCGATGCCCGGTCGCGGCTATCGGCTATTACCGATTCGGGCGGGACCATCAGGAGCGTCACAAGCTATGTCTACGATGGGAACAATAATATCGTTTCCGTGAATACCGTTGTCAGAGATTCACTCAATGATTTCAGCGAACGCGAGGAGCATCAGTGGCAGTACAATGGCACGGGCAAGCCGCAGAAGATGTGGCGGATCGTGAATGGCAAGGACAGCAGTGAATACCGTTTCACTACCGACGAGAAGGGAAATGTGCTCGACGAGCAATTGTTCCGCCGCGGTGTGGGACTCGACAATGACAAGATCAACTATTACTATGACGATAATAACCGGCTCACGGATATTGTGCGGTACGATAAGAAGCTGAAGAGGCTGCTGCCGGACCAGATGTTCGAATATGACGAGGCCAACCGGATCATTCAACGGACAACCATGCTTTCAACTGTGGCCCGGTCCTATCTCATCTGGCGGTATATTTTCAATGAGAAGGGATTGAAGACGAAGGAGGCGCTGTTTGACAAGCAGAAGCAGCTCACTGGAAAGATTGAATATTCCTATGTGTTTGCGCCTTGAGAGTATTCGTTGGAATTGGGAATTTGGTACTAGTGAATTTCCTTAACCAGCCTACTTTAGATTCATCCTATTTCCAAATTCCTTTCGAGAGTAATGATCAAATTATAAGCCCAATTCCCTATTCCTAACCCCTTATTCCTGATTCCGATTTCCTCTTCATAGATGAATGATCAAATCATAAGCCCATTTCCCTATTCCTAATTCCTTATTCCTAATAAAACAAACAGCTCTTGCAAAAAAACCTCCTCCTCCTGTTCACAGTTCTCGCAGCACACATGGTCGCAACAGCGCAGGAGAAACTCACGCTCAGCGGAACGATCAAATCGAAATCGAAGGGTGAGACACTGATCGGCGCATCCATTCACGCGGGCAACTCCGGTGCGGCGAGTAACGAATATGGATTCTATTCGCTTACGCTGGCAAAGGGGACATACCAGGTAGAATTCTCGGCCATAGGTTTCGAGAGCAGAACGGAAGAAGTGGTCCTCGACAAGGACATACGTCTCAATATCCAGTTGGCCGATGAGATCAAGAACCTCGAGGGCGTCATCGTAACGGCGCAGTCGAAGGGAAGGAGCATCAGCAGTCCGCAGATGGGCGTGGAGAAACTATCAACTAAAGAAATAAAGAATATCCCTGTCCTGCTTGGCGAGCGCGATATCATGAAGACCATCCAGCTGCTACCCGGCATCAAGTCAGCCGGCGATGGCAACAGCGGCTTCTATGTCAGGGGCGGGGCGGGCGATCAGAACCTGATACTCCTCGATGAGGCGCCGGTGTACAATGCATCGCATCTTCTTGGATTCTTCTCTACTTTCAATTCCGAGGCGATCAAGGATCTCACGGTGTACAAGGCCGGCATGCCTGCACAATATGGCGGGCGCCTCTCCTCCGTGGTGGATATAAAGATGAATGATGGCAACAACCAGGACTATAATGTGAGCGGCGGGCTTGGTTTGATCTCGGCCAAGCTAAACGTGGAGGGGCCGATACAGAAGGATAAGTCATCGTTCCTGGTAACCGGCCGCCGGACCTATGTCGACATGTTCCTCAAACTATCGAAGGATTCCTCGGTGAGCAACAACACGCTTTACTTCTACGATCTCAATGCGAAGATGAACTACCAGTTGGGAGACAAGGATCGCCTGTACCTCTCGGGGTATTTCGGTAAAGATGTGCTTGGCGTGGGAAAGACCTTCGGCATCGATTGGGGGAATGCAACGGGTACGCTGCGGTGGAACCATATATTCAATAGTAGACTCTTCTCCAACACCTCGCTTATCTTCAGTAACTACAAATACAAGATCTCCGTACAGAGCGGTGGCGACGATTTCGATATATTTTCCAAGATACAGGACTGGAACCTGAAACAGGAATACCAGTTGTATGCGGGGCTGCACAGCCTTCGCTTCGGCTTCAATACGATCTATCATACTATCACTCCCGGCGAGGTGAAGGCCTACTCATCGCTCAGTGTTAATTCAGTGGCGCTCCAGAAGCGCTATTCATCCGAGAATGCGGTGTATATCTCCGATACCTGGAAGGTCTCCGACAAGGTGAACCTGACCTACGGCCTCCGCTTCTCGGCATTCAGCATCCTGGGAGAGGGAGACTATTATTCCATAGATGCGGATGGGAAGGTGACGGATACCGTGAGCTACCGGCGCGGTGAAGTGGTGAAGACCTATGTGAATGCGGAACCCCGCCTCGCGGCAAGCTATGTGTTCAATCCCCGTACGTCGATCAAGGCATCCTATGTGAGGAATGTGCAGAATCTGCACCTTGTGTCCAATTCCACCTCATCGAACCCGACCGACAAGTGGATCGCCAATACGAATATCATCAAGCCGGAGATATCCGACCAGGTATCATTTGGATACTACAAGGATCTTTTTCATAACAAGTATGAGTTGAGCATCGAGACATACTACAAGTCAATGAAGCGCCAGATCGATTATCGCGATGGTGCGGACATCTTCGCCAACAGCGACGCGATCGAATCCCAACTGCTCTTCGGGATCGGACGGGCCTATGGCATAGAATGGCTGCTGAAGAAGAAGGCGGGCAAGTTTACGGGCTGGCTGAGCTATACATTGGCGAAGACCGAGAAGAAGATCCCCGGCATCAACAACGATAAATGGTATAATGCGAGGCAGGACAGGACACATGAGATCGCTATCGTGGGCTCGTACCAGCTGAATAAGAAATGGACGGTATCGGCGAACTGGATCTTCTATACGGGAGATGCGGTTACATTTCCCGCAGGCAAATACAGGGTGGATGAACAAACCATCTTTTACTACAGCGAAAGGAATGGATATCGCATGCCCTCCTATCACCGGTTGGATCTCGGGGCGACAAAGATCCTGAAGGAACGAAAGAAATGGTCGTCGGAACTGACCTTTAGCATTTATAATGCCTACGGGAGGGAGAATGCCTATACGATCGACTTCCGCGACAACAAGGACGACCCCGAGAAGACGGAGGCCGTGCGCTATGCATTGTTCAAATTCATCCCATCCATTTCCTATAATTTCAAATTTTGAGTGTATGATCAGCAGAATGAAATATCAATTGGCGGCTATGGCGATCGGGATGGTGCTTGTAACGGGAAGTTCCTGCACGAAGGTGATCGACCTGGATCTGAATGAAGCAGAGAAGAAATATGTGATCGAGGCAGTGATGGCCGATGCGGTGGGTACGGCGAAGGTGATGATCACGGAGACCAAGAACTTCGACGAGAATAATGAATTCCCGGGTGTATCTGGTGCCATTGTGTCCATTACAGAGAACGGAGGCATCACTACACCGTTGACGCAGACGGCCCCGGGCGTGTACGAAGAGGCATTGCTGGTTGGACATCCGGGAAAAACCTATACTCTGTCTGTGAAGGTCGGCGGAAAGGAAATTACGGCGGTATCCACTATTCCACCGCTGGTGAATCTCGATTCCATCTTCGTCACCGATGAGTTCCTCTTCACGGATACCCGCAAGATCGTAAATGCAGTCTACAGGGACCCGGTGGGACGGGGGAACAACTATCGCTTCATCCAGTACGTGAACAACAAGAAGGAGAAGCAGATACTTATCCAGAACGATGACTATACGGATGGCAAGACCGTGACGTCGAAATTATTTTATTTCTCCGATGATAATGATGACAAGGGAATAAAGAGCGGCGATGTAGTGAAGATCGAGATGTTTTGCATCGATGCTAACATGTATCGCTATTGGTTCAGTCTCGATCGCAGTTCGACCGGCAGCAGCGGGGAAGCGACTCCTTCCAATCCTGTGACGAATCTCCAGGGCGACGCGCTGGGCTATTTCAGTGCGCACACCTTTCAACGGAGGACGATGGTGGTGCCATGACGAGGTGAAAGACAAATTCGACAATGTGCAAATTTGTAAATGTGCCAATTAGGCGTGCTACGATCCGTAATAACTTTTCGAATAAGGATCATTGGCACATTGGCTAATTTCCTCAACTCAACTCTTCATTTATGGCGATTAATCTCGATGCGCTCAAGCGCTTCATTGAAACGATCAGGAATATCGGCCTGTTTGACCGCATTTTCGGCTGGAGAAGGATCCGGAATGAATTGATCGATGCGGCTGGATCGCTTCGCGAAGCCGAGGGCAGGCTGGCGATGCAGGAGCAGACATTGAATGACCTGTCCGGCCGATACCGCGTGGCGGAGGAGAAGGCTCAACAGTCACTCTCGCGAAAGAACGAGCTGGATGTGGATATTGCGTCGATGAGGAAGGACGGCCAGCACCTGCAGGCGGAGCTGGCGCGGCTGGAGAGAGAAAATGTGCGGCTGATGCGGGACGATGCCTTGCGGCAGCAGGAGCACCGCGGTGCGGTCGAGTCGCTCAGGACGATACAATCGCAGTTGCTCGACGAACGTACGAGGGAAAAGGAGGAGGCCCTGGCGCAGGAGATAGAGAGGCTACGACAGTTGAAGCATACCTGGTCGAACCATGAGGTAAGGGTACGCCATGCGATCAGTACTATCAGTCAGAAATACGCCATCGGCCTGGTAGAAAAGGTTCCTTTTCGTGGCAATCCAGACAACACTCTCCTGATCTGCGAGGAATATGTGGTATTCGATGCGAAGAGCCCGGGCAGTGATGAACTGAAAAACTTTCCTGCTTACCTGAAGGACCAGGCGGAGAGGGCGCATAAATATGCGAAGCAGGAGAATGTGAGATCGGATATTTTTTTCGTGATCCCATCGAACACGCTCGAGCACCTGTCGAACTTTGTCTTTCGGCATGGCGATCATACGGTGTATCTCATTTCGGTGGATGCATTGGAGCCGGTGATACTTAGTCTGAAGAAAATAGAGGAATACGAGTTTGCAAAGGAGCTCACGCCGGATGACAGGGAGAATATTTGCCGGGTGCTTGGCCGGTTTGCCCATCTATCGAAACGAAGGATACAGGTGGATAGTTTCTTTGCCCGGCAGTTCATCGAGCTGGCCTATAAGGCGGAGAGCGATCTGCCGAAGGATATACTGGAGACGGTGATGGAATTCGAGCGGTCGGAGAAACTGAATCCACCGCAGGAGAAGAGGGCGAAGAGTATTCCATTGGGAGATGTGGAGAAGGAACAGGAGCAGATAGACCGGGAGGCGACGGGAAGGGGTATCCGGATGGAGGGGGAAAATATTTCGGAGAGTCTGAACGGGCTCCCGTTGTATAAGAAGGAGGAATGAGGTGGAATGAGGTTGCCAACCGGAGAGTCGGGTTGCCAACCCAGCCGGGCGGTTGGCAACCCGACCAGTCACTCAACTAAGGTTATCCACTTATTTATCGATTTATCTAAAGCATTCATTGCAAAGCCGGTAATATTTTCTCAATTTTATCATAAGGTACTTCATACTACCTTCGTCCAATAACCGCACTTGAAAGGCCACAAAACCAGGCATTCATACAGAATAAGGCAAGCATTCCCTTAATGAGACCATTCGAATGGCGCCAACAGCACTGATTCGCCGTTTATTACTACGCCGCGACCTGTTGATTTAATGGATCGCTGACTGCTGAATGGACAGCCCGGAACGAGACCCAAATTTCCTATCTGAAACCGCCATGCGAAATGACGTAACAGACAAGATCTAATCAATAGCCGCATATCATCCCAGACCCAACGACGACACACCATGGAGAAAATAATGAGATTATTGATACTGGAAGATAACCCTGACGATGCCGAACTGATCCAGCGCTTGCTTCGAAAATCCGGGCTATCATTTACCGCGAAGGTCGCCGGCGACAAGGATGAATTCTTCGAAGCCCTGGAAGACGATAATAGCTTTGATGCCGTTCTCGCCGACAATGCCCTCCCCCAGTATAACTCACTCGAGGCATTGAACATGATCCGCAAGAAGAACCCCGATATCGCCTTCATTCTCGTGACGGGCACCGTGTCGGAAGAGTTTGCCGTGAAGATCATCCAGGAAGGCGCGGACGATTATATACTGAAGAGCAATCTTACGAGACTGCCGGCCGCACTCACCAAGGCCGTTGCCAACAAGCGCAACCAGCACGATCGGCTCATTGCCGAAAAGAATATCGAACGCGAGAAGGATCTTTCCGCGGCGATCATCAACAGCCTGCCCGGCATTTTCTATTTCTTTGATCCCGAGACAAGCCTATTGCGGTGCAACACCAATTTCGAAAAGATCTCCGGTTATAGCTGCGATGAACTCACGATCAGCCGGCCTGAAGGTTTCTTCGAGCAGGATGACAGCGATCGCATCAACGGCTGGATGGACACCGTGATCGAGAAGGGACAAGCAGAGATCGAAGCAAACCTCCTCACGAAGGATCTGCGGACGATACCCTTCTACTTTACCGGCTCCTCCATTCTCGTGGATGGCCGCACCTGCCTCATGGTGATCGGTCTCGATATCTCCACGCGAAAGTTATTCGAAAAACAACTCAAGGAAGCCAATGAACACCTGCGGCAGCTCACCGGGCACATGGAGAAAATAAAAGAGGAAGAGCAAACGAGGATAGCACGGGAGATACATGATCAGCTCGGCCAATTGCTCACGGGGTTGAAAATGGATGTCTCGTGGCTGGGAAAGAAGGTGGATGCGGGAAAGATAGATCCATTCGCCATACGGGAGAAACTAAATGAGATGTCCTCGCTGCTCGATGAGGCGGTACAAACGGTCCGCAAAGTGGCGGCCGATCTGCGTCCGAGTCTCCTGGACAACCTTGGACTTCCCGCCGCTATAGAGTGGTATAGTGAAGAGGTGCAGAAGAGATCGGGCCTCATTATCGAATTCAAGTCGCCGGAGGCTCCGCCTTCCCTCGATCCCGTTATTGCCAACGGGCTCTTCCGCGTGTACCAGGAAGCCATCACGAATATCGTGCGGCACGCTAAAGCAACGCGTGTATCCACCACCCTGCGTCAGTCCTCCAGCGGCATCGAACTCGGCGTTACCGACAACGGACAGGGCTTCGATGCGAGAACACCCCGAAAGACGCTGGGATTGCTTGGAATGCGGGAAAGGGTCAATATTATGAATGGGATGTTTAATATACAAAGCCAGCCGGGGAGAGGAACGACTGTGTTGATTACTGTTCCGTTGAAGGAATAGCGTAAGGAAAAAAATA
This sequence comes from Chitinophagaceae bacterium, assembly GCA_035488975.1. Classification (GTDB taxonomy): domain Bacteria; phylum Bacteroidota; class Bacteroidia; order Chitinophagales; family Chitinophagaceae; genus DATHKS01. The sequence goes on from DATHKS010000469.1 coordinate 10,720, forward strand.
ATCAATATTCAATGCTCAAGTGGGCACTCCGCTGATCGAAATCTCATTTCGTCCGGTACAATTTCTGCACGATATGACTAATCAACCGTCGCTAGGATCAACTTGAGCATTGAATATTGATTATTGAATATTGAATATTTTTTTTCTAGTTATTTCAGCCTACAAGCTGCCCATGCAGTTTCTCCAGCGTTTCCTCCGCATCTATACAGAGTCCGGGATGTACTTTCGATGTCTGCACGATCGTGCTTCGCGCGGCGGTGAGCCAACGGAAACGAAGCGGCAGATCGAGGCGAGCAATGGGACCGCCATCCGCCGAACCGAGGCTGATCTTCTCGAAGGCACAGAGATGCTCACGCAGTTCCTCGAGGTCGAGGCCGGGGAAGAATGCGAGAA
>DATHKS010000470.1:0-6703 GCA_035488975.1 Chitinophagaceae bacterium
GCCGTACTTCGCCGAGGTAGGCAGCCACCAGCGCGACCAGTTTATCGGAACCATTCCATTCGTGGATGACCTCAAGCCTATCCGACGTTGCTATCTCGATATAGTCGGGTCTCAATCCGTGTTTCCGGAGCATATCCATGCCTTGTTCTTTTACCTTGTCCAGGTTGTTCGGGCGAAGATCTTCGCGGATTCCGGTCAATGCCTTGAAAATGGCCACCGCCCTGGTTCTTTCTTCAGCATTCAATCGTGTGTTGCGACTGCTCATGGCGAGGCCGTCATTTTCACGAAGGGTGGGGGAGATGTTCAGCCTCATGCTATCTTTCCATCCTTCCAGTTCCAGCAACCTTGCGATGACCATGCATTGCTGGTAGTCTTTCTGGCCCATATACAGATCATCGGGCTGCACGATAGCAAGAAGACGCTGAACCACCTTGCAAACACCCTGAAAGTGCCCCGGCCGGAACTTCCCTTCGAGTATCGTCTCCAGGTAACCCAACTCGAACTGCGGGAAGGCATCGGTACCCTGCGGATATATTTCGGATACCGATGGCAGAAACAGGACCGAGCATCCCGCGTCGATCAGCATGGCAATGTCCTTGTCGGTCGTAACCGGGTATTTTGCGAAATCGGAGGGGTCATTAAACTGGGTGGGGTTGACAAAAATGCTGCAGATCGTGCAATCATTGCGTTTTTTTGCCGTCTCAATTAACGAGATATGGCCCGCGTGAAGAGCACCCAATGTGGGAATAAATCCTGTCTTCTTGCCTTTTTCCCTCTGTAAAGCCAGGAATTCGGTCAGCTTTGTCACTTTCTTAAATATGATCATGCGTGTTGGTTATTACCAAAATCGGCACAACTTAACTATTCCTTATAAAAAACAGTACCTTTGCACTCGTTTTTCAAAAATGTTTCACTAAACAGGGACCACATGTCAGCAAAAAAAAGAATATTATTTATTGCCAACGAAATGTCGCCCTATCTGGAGTTGACAGAATTTGCAGAAACGGTCAATAAACTGGCGATCAAGGCTAATGATAATGGGTTCGAAGTCCGTTGCATAATGCCCAGGTTCGGTACCATCAATGAGCGCCGTCACCGGTTGCACGAAGTTGTCCGGTTGTCAGGCATCAATGTCTCCGTTGACAACGATGATATGCCGCTGCAGATAAAAGTAGCCTCTCTACCCAGTGCAAGGCTCCAGGTCTATTTCCTGGAGAATGAAGAGTTGTTCAAGAGGAAATACATTTTCCACGACGAGAATGACAAATGGTTTGACGACAACGGCCTTCGCACCGTATTTTTTTGCAAGGGAGCTCTCGAGACCGTGAAGAAATTCGGCTGGCCTCCCGATATCATTCATTGCAGTGGCTGGATGACCGGCCTGATCCCTGCTTACCTGAAGACCCTTTATAAGAAAGAACCGGTGTTCGCCCATAGTAAAACGGTGTTCACCATCGGCCAGAATACGTTCAAGGAAAAGCTGGACAGCGATTTCATGAAGAAGGTGCTCATCCATCCTTCTCTGAAGGAAAAGGAACTGGAAATTTATAAAGACGCGACCAACACGGCCATGTTCCGGGGCGGCGCTACCTTTGCCGATGCTATTACATTCGGAGCCGATAAGGTTGAGAAGAAGTTGCTGGACGAATTCACTAAAGTGAGAGGAAAGAAGACTTTAGTGTACAATGAGGAGTCTGATTTAACAGAGTATTTACAACTGTATAGCGATCTTGCAGGCAAGTAATATTTACTAACCCCGGTATAAATTTTTTCTGTGAAGCACAAACACCTGGCACTAACGCTTGGAGCTCTTATTACCAGCACTCTCATCTTATATTCCTGCAAAAAGATAAACGAGGCCACCTCACTGGGTGGCGATCTCATTCCACCGGTAGACAATATTACCACCTTCGACACCACGCTCGATGTAGAGGCCTATAACGATACCTTTACGATCCTCACAGACACCCTGGGCATCAATTCCGGGCAGGAACATTTCCTCGGGCAGATCACCAACGATCCGCTTTTCGGGAAAACGAATGCCAAGATGTACCTGGACCTGTTACCCTCCGTTACCGGTTCTCCTTTCATCAATAAGCCCGACAGCCTGAACATCGATTCTGTCGTATTGATACTCGACTACCAGGGAACCTATGGAGATAGCACCGTTCCACAAACCGTCAACGTGTACGAGATCTCGCAATCGAGTCTCTTCAGTCCCGATACATTGTACAGGGTCCGCAAGAATGACCTTGTCACAACCACCTTGCTGGGTTCACGTACCTTCCTGCCAATGCGTCTCGACGATTCCGTAAAGGCCTACCAGGATACTACCGCAATGCAACTCCGGATCCGCCTCGACGATTCCTTTGGATCACGGTTACTCGGATACGATACCACCAATTCGGGCGGACACATCGCTGCCTATTCATCCGACTCGGCATTCAAGAAGGCGTTCAATGGTTTTGCCCTTGAATCAACCGGGGGAAATGCGATCATGGGCTTCAATCTCCAGGGAGCTAATACCAAACTCGCTATTTATTACAAAGACGATAACAATAACGCGCCTGTCGCCTCCTGGGATACGGCAGTGACCTATTTCCCCTTCGCGGGAAATGTGAGCGCTGCATCGGCCAACCTGGTTACGCGTGACTTCAGTGGGTCTCCGTTGGAAGCCGCTGTAAATGGGACCACGGCGCCGGCAGATGGCCTCGTGTATATGCAGACAACGCCAGGTTCATTCGCCACCATCAAGATCCCGGGTCTCCCGGGCCTTAGCAATCGCATTGTGCATCGCGCGGAGCTGATAGCGGAAGAAGCCTTCGATCCGAGCGACCTGATATTTGCCCCGTCGAATTTCCTGTACCTGGATGCATTCGATCCCGTATTGAACGATTTCCGCACCATCCCCTACGATGTGCTTTCCGATGTGTCTGGATCACTTAACCTTCCGGCTTTTGGAGTCGCGCCAGTAAATGCTACGGACGATGGCGGCCATCTTGTCAAGGTCTGGCATTTCAATCTTACACGATACGTTCAGCATATCGTGAATCAAACGGAGTTGACCTATGACCTGCGGCTGTATTCGCCCTTTGACGCGGTCAACCAGTATAAACCCTCCAATGTGTCTGTGCCGGTAGGCGTCACCACGGCGGTAAACCCCAGTATTGCAGCGGGCAGGGTCCGGTTGTTCGGGGGAGATCCTTCACCTGTAAATCCCAATCCGCATCGGCTCCGGCTCCGCATCGTTTATTCGAAAATTTAGTGGAAAAGCTATAAATATTGAATTACTTCGGGTGTTATCTTTGCACCCGATTTAATTTATAGACTAACCAACCCATACTTTAAAATTTAAAGACCTTTTATGCCTTATTTGTTTACTTCAGAAAGTGTTTCCGAAGGCCATCCTGATAAAGTGGCCGACCAGATATCAGATGCGCTGATCGATAATTTCCTGGCTTTTGATTCCCAGTCCAAGGTGGCCTGCGAAACATTGGTAACAACCGGCCAGGTGGTACTTGCCGGAGAAGTAAAATCCAAGGCATACTTAGATGTGCAGGAGATCGCCCGCGGCGTGATCCGCAAGATCGGCTACACAAAGAGCGAGTATATGTTCGAGGCCAATTCCTGCGGTATCCTGTCCGCTATTCACGAACAGTCTGCTGATATCAATCAGGGGGTGGACCGCAAGAAGAAAGAGGAGCAAGGCGCCGGCGACCAGGGCATGATGTTCGGTTATGCCAGCAATGAGACGGATGATTACATGCCGCTCGCTCTCGATCTCGCACACAAGCTCCTGATCGAACTCGCCGCACTGAGACGCGAAAACAAACTGATCAAATATCTTCGTCCCGATGCGAAGAGCCAGGTAACCCTGGAATACGACGACAACAACAAGCCCGTTCGTATCGACGCCATTGTCGTTTCCACCCAGCATGACGACTTCGATTCGGAAGCAAAGATGCTCGCCAAGATCAAGGACGATATCATCAAGATCCTCATCCCACGCGTGAAATCGAAGTACAAGAAATACGCAAAACTTTTCAATGATAATATCAAGTATCATATCAATCCTACGGGCAAGTTCGTTATCGGCGGCCCCCATGGCGATACCGGCTTAACCGGCCGTAAGATCATCGTGGATACGTACGGAGGAAAAGGTGCGCATGGTGGTGGAGCCTTCAGTGGAAAGGATCCTTCGAAAGTTGATCGCTCCGCAGCGTATGCTACACGCCATATTGCTAAAAACCTCGTGGCTGCCGGTGTTGCAGATGAGATCCTTGTTCAGGTATCCTATGCCATCGGCGTAGCACAACCGACCAGTATCAATGTCAATACCTACGGTACAGCCAAGGTGGAACTCACCGACGGACAGATCGGCAAGATGGTCGCTGAGATCTTCGACATGCGCCCTTACTTCATTGAGCAGCGGTTGAAACTGCGCAACCCTATCTACAGCGAAACAGCCGCTTATGGGCATATGGGCCGCAAGCCAGAGATCGTAGAAAAGAAATTCATGTCACCGGATGGCAAATCGATCACCAAGAAGGTCGAGCTGTTCACCTGGGAAAAACTCGATTATGTTTCGAAGGTTAAAAGAGCCTTCGGTGTTTAATATATTTTGATGAATGAAAATCCCGTCCTAAGAAAAGGACGGGATTTTTTATTTTCCGGCATTGAACCACACAAAGAACAATTTGACAATGTGCCAATTGGGCGTGTTAGTCAAAGTCGCATTACTTATAGACCCTGTGATCCTTGTGTTGTATTCTCCTTGTGCCCTTTGCGGTTTGCTTTATTTACTTTGTAAACATAGAATACACAAGAAAGCACAAGGGACACAAGGATATTCCTATCCAAGGACACCCTTTTTACTTTTGAATTTTTACTTTTGACTTCTTAATCTCAAGCATTCCATGGATAATGAAACCAACCCCTGGCACATCAACGCCTCCAAAGAAATGTATGACAACAAGTGGATCCGGGTAACCGAATATGATGTGATAAATCCCAACGGCGGAAAAGGCATATATGGAAAGGTTCATTTTAAGAATTTCGCCATCGGTATTGTTGTCCTTGATGAAGCGCTGCAGACCTATTTAGTGGGTCAGTACCGGTTCCCGCTTAGCTGTTACAGTTGGGAGATCCCCGAGGGAGGGGGGCCGCTCGACCAGGAACCACTGGACTCCGCGAAGCGGGAATTGCTCGAGGAAACGGGACTGGTGGCGCATGAATGGAGCCTTCTACTCCGCGTTCATTTATCTAACTCCGTAACGGATGAATACTCTCTTATCTTCCTCGCACGGAAATTGGAACAACATGCCCCAATGCCCGAGGAGACCGAACAACTCGTGATCCGGAAGATGCCGTTCGAAGAGGCCTGGCAGATGACGCAGCAGGGCATCATAACCGATGTGATGAGCGTAGCGGGAATTCAAAAGGTAAAACTTCTTTTACTGGATGGATCGTTGAAATGATGACGCACTAATTGATAAACATGATGCCCGGTGAGATGCTTTGGCCGATTTGTAGTTTCTTTGCCAGGTGAAAAATTTCCGCCAGCAGCAGCAACGTCCAAAGAAGAATACACTCGTCATCGGCCGGAAGGCCATCCTCGATGCATTGCGCACGGGACAACAGCTCGACCGCATCTATCTCGATACTCGGGCGCAGGGGCAGGAGATAAACGAATTGAAGAGACTCGCCACACAGGCGGCCGTTCCTGTAAATTATGTGCCGGAGGCAAAGCTGAACGCATTCAATGTACCGGACCATGAGGGGTGCATCGCGCAGCTGGCAAGAGTGAAATACCTCGACCTGCAGGAGATGATCTCCTTCGTTATCGAGCAGGGAGAGACGCCCTTATTCCTGATCCTCGATGGTATCACGGATATCAGGAACATCGGCGGTATCGCCCGTACCGCTTATTGCTGCGGCGTTCATGCGATCATTATACCCGACAAAGGAGTCGGCGCCCTGAATGAAGACGCCATTCTCACCTCGGCCGGTGCACTGGAGAAGATTGCAGTCTGCAGGGTAAATAGCCTTATGAAAGCAGTCGATCAGCTTCATCTCAATGGCATCAAAGTGGTGGCCAGTGAAATGACGGCGCCCATGAATGCCGCCGATTGCGACTTCAAAGATCCCTGCGCTATCGTTTTGGGCAGCGAGGACAATGGCATTTATCCCGCCCTGCTCAAGATCTGCGACGAAACAGTCAAGATCCCAATGAAGGGCGACTTCGAGAGTCTCAATGTATCGGTAGCCGCCGGCATGATGCTTTACGAAGTGATGCGCCAGCGAACCTCTGCCTTTACTTCCTGATATATCCTTCGAGCGCCGTTTCCACTTTCTTCCAGTTCGCTTCATTTCCCTGCACAACAAGAATGGGACGGTTGCGCGTTCCGGCAATGATGCTGCTCACCAATACGCCTACCGCCGCACCTCCCAGGAATCCGGCCACGGCTCCTTCGCCGGCATCATAAACAATAAATGATGCATCACCCGGATCCGCACTGGCCGCACCGACAATCGCACCCAATACGCCAACGCTTACTGCGCCGATGAGCACTGAATGACCAAAGGCCCACCTCATCCGGATGCGGTCGATCTCCTTTACGGGGATGACGATGCTTTTTTGATGGACCAAAAGCGTCATCGAACTATCTGTGATACCGGAGAGAAATCCTTTATGGGTCTTCGA
>DATHKS010000471.1:0-4033 GCA_035488975.1 Chitinophagaceae bacterium
AATATTCTCATTATAGAGTGTGGTATTCACGATTCACGTCTCACGATTGACGTCGAAGATTCACGTCGAAGATTCTCGTCTCACGATTCACGCTCTTCCTTCAAACTCCACTCCTCCAGCAGCCCCTTCTTTAACTCGTGATCGAGGTCCTGCCGCAGGTAGTGCCCCGCCACATCCTTCTGCCGGAATGCCTCGTACAGGCTCACCGCGCAGGCAACGCTAATATTGAGTGACCGTATGATGCCCATCTGCGGTATGATAAAATTTCCGTCTGCCAATGCACGTATCTCCTCGCTCACACCGCTATGTTCATTTCCAAATATGAGCGCGGTCGACCTCGTGAAGTCGATCGAGTACAGGCTCGTTGCGTCCGTGCTAAGGTGTGTAGTAAGAATAACCGAATAACGCTTCCGCAATGCCGCGAAGCAGGCCCCTGTTTCGTCAAACTGGTGAATGGTCAGCCATTTTGCCGCGCTGGATGAACTGCGCGGTCCGAATTTCTTATGGCGCGGGATCTTCGTATTAAGGATAAATATCTCCTGTATCCCTACGGCATCACAAGTGCGCATGACGGCGGAGATATTATGGGGATCGAAAACATTCTCCAGCACCACCGTCAGATCCGGTTGACGCTTGGCAAGTACATCGCTTAATTTGGCTCTTCTTTCCGGTGTCATAAAGAGTGGGGTTATGCTTGAATAACTGGTGAATTTGAGTATATTTATAACGGGTGCATGGTTGAAACCCATTCGATTGCAACAGTAATGAAATTTAGCGGATGAATTGCATGGTGCAACGATTTTTTGATACCTGGCCGTCCTTAAAAAATAAAACTTACCGATGAAATACCCTGCTGTCCGGAACTACATCAATGGACAATGGAAGAACGGCGGCAATGGCCGCACCCTACCGGTCGTCTCCCCTCTCGACGGCAGCGAATTATCCAGCGTGCCCATGTCTACCTCAGCCGATCTCGATGAGGCCGTGGCCGCAGCAAAATCAGCCTTCCCGGCCTGGAGCCGCACTCCCATCAAGGAACGCGTCCAGGTATTCTTTCGTTATAAATATTTATTGGAAAAGAACCTGCAGGAATTAGCGGCCCTCTGCAGCGAAGAGAACGGTAAGACCATCGCAGAATCTATTGCCGAGATCGAGAAGTGTATCGAGCTGACGGAGTTCGCCACCTCGCTTCCGCAACTCGTGACGGGTGAAGTACTCGAGGTTAGCCGGGGTGTGGAATGCCGCACGGAACATGTGCCGCTCGGAGTAGTGGCCTCGATAGTACCATTTAATTTTCCAAGCATGGTACCTAACTGGACATTGCCCAATGCCATTGCACTTGGAAATTGCCTGATCCTCAAACCATCTGAGAAAGTACCGCTGAGTTGCGGAAGACTGGCCGGTCTCCTGAAGGAGGCGGGTCTTCCCGATGGCGTGTTGAATATAGTGCACGGCGATGTCGAGATCGTAGAAGCCATCTGCGATCATCCCGGTATCGAGGCGGTATCATTCGTGGGTAGTACCAAAGTGGCGAAGATCGTATACAAGCGCGCAACATCGAGTTATAAACGATGCCTTGCACTGGGCGGCGCGAAGAATCATCTCCTCGTATTGCCCGATGCGAAGACCGATATGACGGCACAGAATGTAGCTGCGTCGATGAGTGGATGCGCAGGTCAGCGCTGCATGGCGGCGAGTGCGATGATCGGCGTAGGTAGTATAGATCATATCATCGACAGGATCTGCGAAGAAGTGAAGAAGATCATTCCGGGAGAAAATCTCGGTGCAGTCATCAACAAGGCCTCGCAGGAAAGAATAGAGAGATTCATCACCGAGGCGGAACAACAGGGAGCGAAGATCCTCGTGGATGGCCGCAATGTGAAGGTGAAGGGAAAAGAGAACGGGACCTATGTGGGTCCGACCGTCATCGATCATGTAAAGCCGACGATGTCTGTCGCCACGGAAGAGATCTTCGGCCCGGTGATCAGCATCATGCGTACCGATACCGTGGATGAGGCGCTGGCCATCGAGAATGCGAGTCCATATGGAAATGCCGCATCGGTGTTCACGCAGAATGGTGGAATGGCCCGTTATATCATCGACCGTGCAAGCGCGGGAATGATCGGGGTGAATGTGGGTGTTCCTGTTCCCCGGGAACCTTTTTCCTTCGGAGGCTGGAACGAAAGTAAATTCGGCGTTGGCGATATCACGGGCAAGAGTTCTATTGAATTCTGGACAAAACTGAAGAAAAGTACGACGAAATGGAACCCGGAGGCGGGAGTGAATTGGATGAGCTGAGGGCTAATTTGGCAATTCGATAATTAGCGAATGTGCCAATTAGCAAATGTGCCAATGGGGCGTGCTGTCAGAAAAGTCTTTGTGTGCCTTGTGCAGTATTTTTTTTGTGCACTTTGTGGTTAAATTCTCTTTTTGAACCACGAAGGCACAAAGAAATAGAACAAAATTACTATGAACACCCCGCATAACACGCTAATTGGCACATTTGCTAATTGGCACATTTACTAATTATCCAATTGCCAAATTATCAAATTGTTTTCTCATGTTGACTAAATCAATCTCCGAAGCAACCGAAATCATTCAAAATAATCTCGAGTACACTCTCTTCTCCTGGAGCAAACAGAAGGGTATCGATCCGATTGCCGTTAAGACGGCGGAAGGAGTCTATCTCTATGACTACGACGGCAAGCGCTATATCGATTTCTCATCCGGCCTCATGAATGTCAATATCGGTCATGGCAACCAGCGCATCACCGCCGCCGTAGTAAAGCAGATGCAGGAAGTGAGCTACGTGACTCCCAGCTGTGTAACGAAGGTCCGCGGCGAACTCGGCAAGCGGCTCTCGGAGATATGTCCGGGTGATCTCGACAAGGCCTTCTTCACTCTTTGCGGAGCCACATCCATAGAGAATGGAATAAAGCTCGCACGGATGTACACAGGCAAACATAAAATATTAAGCAGGTACCAATCCTATCACGGATCTACCTATGGCGTTCTTTCCGCTGGTGGCGATCCTCGAAAAATACCCGCCGACGCACAGCAGGCGCCGAATTTCATTCACTTCGATCTTCCCTATTCGTACCGTTGGCCGCATGGTGAAGATAGTTTGCTGACCGAGGCCGTTGCGCAACTTGAACGCATCATCGCCTATGAAGGACCGGGTACCATCGCCGCTATTCTCCTCGAAGGCGAGTCCGGCAGTTCAGGTTGCCTGAAATATCCCACGGGCTATTTGAAACGCGTTCGCGAGATCTGCACGAAGAATAATATTCTCCTGATCATCGACGAGGTGATGAGTGGATTCGGCCGCACCGGAAAATGGTTTGGTTTCGAGAATCACGGCATCGTCCCCGATATGATCGCCATGGCAAAGGGCCTTACCTGTGGCTACCTACCCTTCGGTTGCCTGATGGTCTCATCAGTGATCGCTTCAAAGTACGACGACAGCATGCTGCCCTTAGGTCTCACCTACTCCGCCCATCCCGTTTCGTGTGCGGCGGCCCTGGAAACACTGAAGATCTATGAAGACGATAATCTCATTGAAAATGCCGTGACGATGGGAAAATACCTCGACCGTCGCATCGAAGGACTAAAGGAAAAGCATCCCAGCATCGGCGACTGGCGCAATACCGGTTTGCTGGGTTGCCTCGAATTGGTAAAGAACAGGAAGACAAAGGAGCCAATGGCGCCTTTCAATGCGAAGCCCGACGAGATGGTGACGATGAACAAGGTCGCCGCCAAGATCCGGGAACTCGGCATGTACACTTTCGTGCGATGGGGATATGTATTCATTGCGCCACCGCTTTGCATAACGAAGGAACAAGTGGATGAAGGGCTGGCGATAATTAGTGAAGCGTTGTTGATTGCGGATGTAGCGGCTGTGAAATAGGAATTAGGAACCTGCCTGCCGGCAGGCAGGTTGGGAATTGGCAATACGGGCTTATCAGAAAAATCTTTTCGAAACGGATTGCGTGTTGATTTAAATATTCAATATTCAATACGCAATATTCAATGC
>DATHKS010000472.1:0-5205 GCA_035488975.1 Chitinophagaceae bacterium
TGTTTCGGGTGAATAATAGAGGCGGGTAAATTGCCTGTATCGTATGCAGACCGCTAAACAGGTGGCGATGATAGAGGGCAGGAACAATTGGTACATTCCGAAAAACGCGCTATCGAAAAAAAACATCATCACGATAGCCTCGAATACGATAAGGAGGATCAGCGTCGCCAGCCATAGGCTCCACGCGGCAGGAATAGTATATCTCGGCTGCGTCACAATCCTGATGAATATGCAGCCGAGTACGAACAGGGGAGAAGAAACAAGTAGGGAAAAGATGAAAATAATGACACATTCCCGCAGAAGAGTGTCCGGATGAAATTCATTTATAACAGCGGGGAAGAACACAAAGGCGCATAAGATCCATATCAGTGGATGGATCACGTTTGCGAGAAGCCAGGTATTGAATGTATGTAGTACCATAAATTTTATTTGTATAGCGATGCGGGTTGTTTTTGCAATTCCTCGAGTTGTGTGATCCGTTTCAGGCAAATGCTGAGTGGAACCAGGCCGATGACGCCGAACGAGCAATCGATCAACCGCCACCAGACAGGTATTCCCCTTATTTCACCGGCGATGAAGGCGAACGGTATGATAAGGAGGCAGGCGATCATGCCGAATTCAATTATCCATTTGTTGCGGACGGGATCCTTATACGGACCGATGAAGAGCAATGCGAGGACGAAATGCGCGAATGCAAGCCAATCCGCCCCATAGGCGATGAAAGGATACTTCGTATTGGTTTCGGCAAGGGCGAGATAGACCCTGGCTATCCATTCTGTGATCAGCGCTTTTGCCGGAAGCACTTGTAACAGCCATGCCAGTTCCGTCTCGAGAGGCATCGCAGTGAGGCCGCTCAGGAAGAGGGCGATCATGAAGAAAATGAGCCAGCGGCGAATAAGTTGTATTTCTTTTTTCATTTTAAAAGTACTTTGTATTTCAAAGTGAAGGGGCAAAAAAAAATCACTTCATCCCCTTTATCATATTCTCCAGTGCCGTGATATGATCCGAAAACGCCTTCTCCCCGCTCTTTGTCACTGAATAAGTCGTATTCGTCTTGCGCCCTATGAAGCCCTTGTGTACCTTGATATAGCCGTTCTCCTCCAGGCTCACCAGGTGCGTGGCGAGATTGCCATCGGTCACCTCCAGCATTTGCTTCAGGTCGTTGAAGCTGATCTCCTCGTTCACCACAAGAATACTCATCACACCCAGGCGGATGCGGTTATCGAATACTTTATTTAAACCATTTATCGGATTCTTCATTTTTTCTGCTGATTTGCCCCTGAGTTATTTTCTTTCATACTTCGTCCACATCAGGATGCCATACACAATATGTAAAAAACCAAAACCGAACGCCCAGAAATATAGCCCATATCCGATGAATAACATATTTACAAGACCCGTTACTATTTCGCAATACCCCAGGTACCGGATATCCGGAAGGGTGTACTTGCTTGCATTCAATAGCGCCAGGCCATAAAAGATAAGGCAGGACGGAGCTACGAACCGCCATTCGTTATGCCAGAGCATGCCGAGAATGAAGAGGCCGCCCGCAATCAGCGGGAGGGCCATATTCCAAAACAGGCGGCGCGAGGTCGGGTTGTTCAAAAGCGATACACCCTGGTTGCTGGAGGTCCTCCAGGTGAAATAAAATGCAGAAATGAATGCCGCAACGAATACCGCGCCCGCCAATAGAAGCAATTGCAGTTTCAAGGTCCTGAATTCCGTATCGGCGAAGAAGCCCCGCGCATTATATGCGCTATAGTAGTGCCCGAAGATCATGAAGCGTGCGATTGCCGCCCCACCCAGCGCACAGGCCCCGGCCGCTACGCCACTAAGGCCGCTCAACGAAATGAACCTGGTGGAACGCTCCATCAACCGGCGTATGTCTTTCACATCCTGGAGGGAATCGAACGATTGATCTTTTTCATTCATAAAAAAGCACTTTGAAATACAAAGTAAATGATCGTTTCCCGGATTTCCAAATAAAAAATAGCCGTCCGGCGCTCCCCCTTATTTTCCTTCGCTGAATGCCCGCGAGTCAATAAATTTGCACCTGATGAATCCCGGAACGCCTTATATCCGCCTTGTAATCCTATCTTCCCTCATTCTAGTCATGTTCAGCGCCGCGGGTCAGCGCAAACTGATCAGCGGTACCGTTAAGGACTCCCACAGCGACGAGCCTATTCCCTTCGCCTCCATTATCTTTCCCGGCACTACCATCGGACAATTGACCGATTCTTCCGGCGCCTTCTATCTCTCTGTCGATAAGTGGCCCGGCGATACGCTGCTGATCACCTGCGTCGGCTATCAGCCCCTCGCCCTTCTCATCGATCAGGCGAAAGACTCGATGCTCGTCAACCTCGTATTGGAACGGGGTACTTTCAATGAAGGCGTTCGCGTGAAGACAAAGGTCAACAAAGGCCTCCTGCTCTGGCGAAAGCTCGTGCAGCACAAACCCGAGAACGACCGCTATCGCTTCGATAATTTCTCCTATGAATTATACAATAAGCTGGAACTGGATATAAAGAATATCAATTTCAATAAGATCGCCCGGTTCAAGCCCCTTCGCCCCATCGGCGACCTCATCACCCAGAACGTCGACAGTGCCGAAGGAGTGAAATTCCTCCCCACCTACCTTACAGAAGCGATCTCCGATTATTATTACCAGAAAAAACCCTTAAAGAGACGCGAGATAATAAAGGCCGCCAATACGAATGGCATAAAGAACGAGAGCATCATAAAATTCCTCGGCGGCACGGATCAGAACATCAACGTGTACAACAATTTCATTCCCGTCTTCGATAAGCAATTCGTCAGCCCGGCAAGCGATAACGGCGATCTCTACTATAACTATCGCGTGATCGATACGCAGCAGATCAACAACAACCGTTACTATCATCTTGTCTTCACACCCCGTCGCAAAGGCACCAATACCTTCGAAGGCGATTGCTGGATACATGCCGGCACCTTCGCCGTTCAGAAGATGAACCTCCGCCTGGGCAAGGAAGCAAACATCAATTTCGTTGAGACCCTGAGCCTCATCCAGGAATATAAACTCCTGAATGACTCCACCTGGTTCCTCGCCAAGGACAAGTTCGTTGTGGACGTCTCCCCGATCGGCAAGAACAGTCCCGGTTTCATCGGCAAGAAGACGACTACCTACCGCAATGTACTCGTGAATGATACCTCGGTGACGCGGGAGTTGGCGAAGAATAAATTATTGGAAGAGATCATTACGCAGCCTGGCGCGAGTACCAAGGATAAGGCCTTCTGGCTCGATGCCCGTCATGAAGACCTGAGCAAGACCGAGGCAGGCATCATTAAGATGATCGATACGCTGACCAATGCGCCGGTCTTCAAACGCCTCGCGGAGCGGATCAATTTCCTGGCCACCGGCTACATGAATATCGGCAATATCCAGATCGGCCCCTGGTACAACTGGATCACCGCCAATTCATGGGAAGGCTTCCGCGTCCGCTTCGATCTCGGCAGCAATAAGAAATTCGACACGCATTGGTATTATCATTGGTATCTCGCCTATGGATTCGGCGACAAGAAATTGAAAGGAAAGGGCGAGTTGTTCTATTTTCCCAGTAAGCATCCACGGCGATATTTCTATGGATCCTATACAAACGACCTCGACTTCGGCCAGAATTACTATGGAGAGGTTACATCGGATAACATCTTCGCCCTCGCTATCCGGAAGAACAATATACCCGTGAAATTCATCAAGGTAAATGAGAAGAGATTCGAGTTCTTCAATGAACACCGCTTCGGGCTTTCGGAACAGGTGGCCATTACGCACAAGAATTATACACCCCTGCAGAATATTCCGCTCAAGGATTCCTTTCCCGCATCCGCAGGGCGTTCCCCGTTGAATAGCTTCGAGGTATCGCTCCGGCTTCGGTTCGCCTATCTCGAGAAATTCCTGGAAACCACATTCTTCCGCACCAGTCTCGGAAGCCCGTACCCCATCGGTGAATTCAATATCACGCGGGGGATATCGGGCATACTCAAGAGCAATTATAATTATACCAAGATCTCCGGCAGCATATCCGACTATATCCGCATTCCACCATTTGGGAATATATCATTCCAGGTATATGGAGGAAAGACCTTCGGCGTGTTGCCCTATGTATTGCTCGACATTGCACCCGGCAATGAACTGCACTACTATAATAAGTATGCGTTCAACATGATGAATAAATATGAATTCATTCACGATAAGTATGCGGGCATCAACTTCGAACACAATATCGGGAACGGGATCTTCAGGCTCTTCCCCAAGTTGAGGCTCCGCCAACTCTGGACGCTGAAGACGCTCTGGGGAAGCCTATCTCCGGAGAACAAGGCGCTCAACTTCAAGCAGGGAAATACGTTTCAGACCCTGGATGGGAATACCTACATGGAACTCGGCACCGGCGTAGATAATATCCTTCATGTATTCAGGATCGATTTCGTCTGGCGCGTACTTCCAAAAACATTACCGGATGGTAACACGAGTAAGTTTGGGGTCTTTGGAAGCTTCAGACTAACATTCTGAAAGGAATACAAATTAACCACTCCACGGGAGTCCTTTGGACGAGAACACAAAGAAAGCACAAGGAGCACAAGGGCTGCTCATAGCACGATTCATTGGCACACCTGCCTGCCGAAGCCTTGGCGCAGGCAGGTTGTCAAATTATCAAATTGGCTAATTGTATTCATTTGCATCAGTCTTATCTGCTGTTACGCCCTTCAGGTATTCCTTGAACTGGCTATCCATCTTCTTCGGATCGAAGTTCTCCTTATAATAGATACCACTCGCATCATTCGTGGTTTTTAGATTCAACGCATCGATGGCGTACGGTCCGGCGACGCCCAGGTATTCAGTTGCAGGCGCCCCCACGTCCTCATCCTCATCCCCGCCTGCAAACCTTATCCTGTATAAATAAAATTTCTGCATCTTTCCTTCAAAGCTGGCGGTGCGTGATCCTAACAACGTGAGGCCGGGCGTTTCGTCGTCGGAGGCATACAGCGACATGTCTGATTCGGAGAGCGAAGCCTGGGTCATGTATTTGCGGGGAAACAGAGTGCCGGCCTTAAGTTTTATCATCTCATCATAAAGATCCCGCCTGTAGTCCTTATTTGCGGCTATCTTATCCAGTTGCTGGGGCGCAACCGGCTGCTTGTTCTTCAGTAAGGCAATTGCGGCTTCCTTTTTCA
>DATHKS010000473.1:0-6621 GCA_035488975.1 Chitinophagaceae bacterium
ATTCCTGTATGTCTCGCCGGAAAGACTCGAGACAGCCTTATTCAAGGAATACCTTCCCGGCATGGGCATTAATCTCATTGCGGTAGATGAAGCGCATTGCATTTCCCAATGGGGCTATGATTTCCGTCCGCCCTATCTGCGCATTGCCGCGCTGCGTGAAGAATTACCCGGCATTCCCATCCTTGCCCTCACCGCATCTGCCACGCCAGAGGTGCAGGCAGATATCTGTGAGAAACTGCAATTTGAAGATCAAAACATCTTCCGTCAATCATTCGAACGGCCCAATCTTTCCTATAGCATATTCCCGGTAGATTCGAGGATCACGAAGATCATCGAGATCCTGAAGAAAGTTCCGGGCACCGGTATCGTGTATTGCAAGAGCCGTAAGCGCACAAAGGAGATCAGCGAGCTACTGCAACTGCAGAATATCTCCGCGGACTATTATCATGCCGGCCTGTCGCAGGATGAGCGGAATAACAAACAGGAAGCATGGCTTCAAAACAGGGTAAGGGTCATCGTCTGCACCAATGCATTCGGAATGGGTAGCGACAAACCCGATGTGCGCACTGTGATCCATGCGGATACGCCCGACTGCCTTGAAAATTACTACCAGGAAGCCGGTCGAGGAGGAAGGGATGGAAAAAAATCATACGCCGTTCTTCTATCCGACGATCATGAATTAAATGAATTGAAGGAAAGCATTACCGTGCGTTTCCCTCCGCTTCCCGCGATACGGGAAGTGTACCAGGCGGTCGCCAACTATCTTCAACTGGGTTCCGGAACCGGCGCCGGTAAATATTTCGAATTCGATATGGCCGACTTTCTTAGAAAATTCAAATTGAACAGCCATGCTACGCTTTATGCGCTGAAGGCATTGGAACAGGATGGATGGCTCGCATTCAATGAGCAGGTCTTCCTTCCTTCAACGGTACGGTTCAATGCCACGAAGGCCCATCTCTTCCAATTTGAAAAGGACGAGCCGCTTCTCGATCCGCTCATAAAGACACTGCTTCGTTCCTATGAAGGGATCTTCGATCATACCTGCTTCATATCGGAATTGCTCATCGCGCAATTATTGAGGAAAGACCAGGAGGAGGTAAAAAAAGAACTCGATCGCCTGCACGATTCGGGGATCATCGAATATTCGCCCAGGAAGGATAAGCCGCAATTATATTTTCTGCGCAACCGGATCAAGACCGATGACCTCTCAATAGACCTGACGGCATATAAGAAACGGAAGGATACGTTCGAGGCGAGAGTGAAACAAATGATCCTTTATGTAAAGGAGGAAAATGCCTGCCGGAGTCGTTTGATCGGCGTGTATTTCGGCGATAGTGAAATGAAGGATTGCGGCATCTGCGATAATTGCCTGCGACGAAAGGCCATTCACTTGTCAAAAGAAGAATTCACTGCGATCCACCTTCGCCTGCTCGACTTCCTGACCAACGAACCCGTTGCGATCAAAGATGTGCTATCTCATCTCGGCGCCATAAAGAAAGAGAAGGTTTGGAAGGTGATAGATTTTTTATTGGAGGAAAATAAGATTGTGATGGAGAAGAACGGGAGTATTAAGAGAACAATCTGAGAATGTTGTAATGTGCCAATGTGCAAATGTGCAAATTGGGCGTGTTATGAGAAACTCCTTGTGCTCCTTATCAGTAAAGTCTTTCCTTTTCGGAGCACGCTCAATTTGCACATTTGCACATTGGCTAATTGGCACATTGTTCAGAACAGGCTCTTCCTACTCCTCCCTCCCAGCCCCAGCGCTCCCAACAATGAGCGGACGATGGTATTGCCGGCCGTTCTTGTCATACTCTTGACAACGGGATCATCGAAGAATCCCTTTTCCTTCTTCGCCGTGGTGGTCGTTTTCGTTTCCTTTGCCTGCTGCGATCTTTCGGCGACCTCATTCAGTTTATCCGTGAGGATCTCGTATGCACTCTGGCTATCGATCACCTGGTTGTATTTACCGGCGATCTTCGACTTCGCAACAATGGCGTCGATCTCACCTTCCGTTAAAATGTCCATGCGGCTTCGTGGTGTACACATCATGCAGTGCGCGAGAGGAGTAGGCACTCCTTTTTCATTAAGCAGGGTAACCAGCGCCTCACCAATACCTAACTGGGTAATGAGGTCTTCAGTCTTATAATACGTGGTCTCGGGGTAATTCTCTGCGGTCTGCTTGATCACCTTTCGATCTGCAGCGGTGAAGGCCCGCAACGCATGCTGCACTTTGAGTCCGAGCTGTGCGAGTATGGAAGCCGGCACATCCATTGGATTCTGCGTGCAGAAGAATATCCCTACTCCCTTCGAACGGATGAGCTTTATGATAGTCTCTATTTGCTGTAACAATGCATCGTTGGCCTCCTGGAAGATCAGGTGTGCCTCGTCGATGAACATGACCAGTTTGGGCTTATCGAGATCACCTTCCTCCGGACTACTTGCATACAATTCGGCGAGCAGTTGCAGCATGAACGTGGAGAAGAGCTTGGGCCGGTCCTGGAGATCGGTCACGCGGACAATGGACACCATGCCCCGTCCGTCGTCGCTGATGCGCAGAAGATCGTCTACCTCGAAACTCTTTTCGCCGAAGAAAATATCCGCGCCCTGTTGTTGCAGTTCGATCACTTTTCGGAGGATGGTGCCCGTGGAAGTGGTGGAAACCTTGCCGTATGTCTTTTCCAGATCGGCCTTTCCTTCGTTGCTTACGAATTGCAGCACCTTGATGAAATCCTTCAGATCGAGCAGGGGCATTTTCTCATCGTCGCAATATTTGAATATCATGGCTACGAACCCGCCCTGGGTATCGTTCAAGCCGAGGATCTTCGAAAGCAATACGGGGCCGAATTCGCTGACGGTGGCGCGGAGGCGTGCGCCCTTCTGGCCACTCAGCGTCAGGAGATCGACGGGATAGGCTGCTGGTTTGTATTCGAGGTTGAGCAGCTGATATCGCTCCTTTATCTTATCGTTCATGGTACCGGCGGCGGCAATCCCGCTCAGGTCACCCTTGATATCCATGAGGAGAACGGGTACACTCGCATCGCTCAAACCTTCACTAAGCATCTGGAGTGTCTTTGTCTTCCCGGTGCCTGTTGCGCCCGCGATGAGGCCGTGACGGTTCATCGTTTTGAGTGGCAGTACAACATCTGCTCCGCTCACGATCTTTCCATCGAGCATGGCCCCGCCGATCTTGAAGCATTCGCCTTTGAAACTATATCCATCGTGGATCTGCTGGAGAAATGATTCGGAATTACCCATGTAGGAATGTTTGTGTTAAGTTACGAAGTGTGAATTTGATAATTTGGTAATTTGACAATGCGGCGTGCTCCGATCAGTAATGACATTCCTGTTGAGGATCATTGGCACATTTACTAATTGGCACATTGGCTAATTATCAAATTGCCAAATTGCTTTCAAAAGTCTTCCTCCCTCTCCAGCATCAGCACCGAACTTTGCGGCACGATAAAGAATCGCTCATTCTCGTACATTACTTCGGTGGCACCGCTCACCAGGAAAATGGCCAGGTCGCCTTCCTTTGCCTGCAACGGAACATATTTCACTTTGTCCTCTTCGCCTTTCCACGACTCGTCCTCTACCGGGGTAGGTATGGCATAACCCGGGCCGGCCTTGATGATATAGCCCTGTTGGACTTTTTCCCTTTCCTGTACGCCTGGAGGCAGGTAGAGGCCACTTGCTGTTTTCTCGTCGGGCCGGGAGGGCTTGATCAGTAACCTGTCGCCTATCACGATCAGCTTCTTCAAGCGGTTATCGGGAGTTAGATGCATTGCCATTGGATGAATTTGAAATTCAAAAGTAGAGAATGCGGCTCAAATAGAGGTTTAAAGCAACTCTTAACAAAATATTAGCCGGTGGCCAATATGTTTGGCAAATGATTTACTTTTATTTGTCATCTATATAAGAAAGAAATAAACCCAGAAATCATGGACTCAAAGAAACCGAAAGTGTTATTGTGCGAAGATGATCCCAATCTTGGAAGCGTTTTGAAGAATTATTTGGAGCTGAATGACTACGATGTGACCCTCGAACGAGACGGCCGCCTGGGACTGGCCGCCTTCCAGCGTGAAAAATTTGAACTCTGCCTGCTCGATGTAATGATGCCGAATATGGATGGCTTTACCCTCGCCGAAGAGATCAGGGACGTAGATCCGGATATCCCATTGTTCTTCCTGAGTGCGAAGACCATGAAAGAAGATATCATTCAGGGTTACAAACTCGGAGCCGATGATTATATCACCAAACCATTCGACAGTGAAGTATTGCTATTGAAGATAAAGGCGATCCTTAAGAGAAACGAAGAAATAAATAAGGAAAGTGAGAACAAGGAGTTCGACCTCTCCACCTATCACTTCAATCCCAAACTGCGCCAATTGACTCATGGCGGCATTACTCAAACGCTTTCTCCGAAGGAAAATGAGTTGCTCAAGATGCTGGCCGAACATCTCAACGATCTCCTTCCAAGAGACCAGGCGTTGAAGAAAATATGGGGCAGCGATACCTATTTCAACGGCCGTAGCATGGATGTCTATATCGCCAAGCTAAGAAAATATCTGAAGGACGATCCCAAGATCGAGATTGTGAATATTCATGGAAATGGGTTTAGGTTGGTGGTGCAAGCCTGAACACAATATGCCAATTAGCAAATTTGTCAATGTGCCAATGATCCTCTCCAGAAGGTAACTACCGATCGGAGCACGCTCAATTGGCACATTGACAAATTTGCATATTTGCACATTATCATTTCAAATTGCATTACCAGAGTCTATTCTGCACTCCCTCCTCCCCTCTCTTCTTTCCCAAATGTTCATAGGCTTTAGCGGTGACTTCCCTTCCGCGGGGTGTGCGCTGCAGGAATCCCTCCTGGATCAGGAAGGGCTCGTACACTTCTTCCAGTGTGCCGGCTTCTTCGCCAACGGCCGTAGCGATAGTGGTGATGCCGACGGGTCCGCCTTTGAATTTATCGATGATGGTCGTGAGTATCCTGTTGTCCATATCGTCCAGCCCATGCTCATCTACATTCAGGGCCTTCAGGGCATGTTGCGTGATGCCGAGATCGATCTCTCCATCGTTGAGTACCTGTGCAAAATCCCTGACACGCCTGAGAAGTCCGTTGGCTATACGCGGTGTTCCGCGGCTTCGCCGGCCGATCTCGGCAACGGCTTCCGTCGAGATCTTCGTATGCAATATGCCCGACGAACGATGGATGATCTTATTGAGAATATCGGAGGTATAATATTCGAGCCTTGCCTTAATGGCGAACCGCGACAGCAGCGGGGCCGATAGCAACCCGCTTCGCGTAGTGGCGCCGATGAGCGTAAATGGGTTGAGGTTTATCTGGATGCTGCGTGCATTCGGGCCGCTATCGATGAGTATATCTATCCTGTAATCCTCCATGGCCGCATAGAGATATTCCTCCACTACAGTACTCAGGCGATGAATTTCATCGATGAACAAAACGTCGTTGGCCTCGAGGTTCGTCAATAGTCCCGCGAGATCGCCCGGCTTCTCGATCACGGGCCCCGATGTTTCCCTTATATTAACTCCAAGTTCATTCGCCACGATCCGGGAAAGCGTTGTCTTGCCGAGGCCCGGTGGGCCATGAAACAATACGTGATCCAGCGCCTCGCCGCGCATCTTGGCGGCGCGTATGAATATCTTCAGATTCTCTATCGTTTGCGCCTGGCCTGCAAACTCGCTGATCTGGGCGGGACGGATGGTATTCTCGAAATCCTTATCCGTGACGGAAAGGTCATTCTTGTCGTTATTCAAATTAGGATTGCTCATTCTTACTTATTTCTTGATCAGCACCAGTCCTACGATAATGAGGACCGCACCCGCTACTTTTTCCAAAGTTATCGTTCTTATGGCTGAACCCAATAAACCGTAGTGATCCATAACTAGTGAGATAAAGATCTGCCCGCTTACCACCAGCGCGAAGGTGAGCGCCAGTCCCTGCCGTTGGTTTACCCAGGTAATATAGCCAACGAAGATCGCGCCGAGGAATCCACCCAACCAAATGAACCAGGGTTGCGCGTTCGAAGGCTTCACCTGCGCCAGGGCCGTCGGGTTAGAGAGCAGGTTCAATGCAAGAAGGAAGAGGAGCCCGGTAAAAAAACTCAACAGCGATCCCATCAGTGCTCCGCCGGTCAGTCGCCCCAGCCGGCTATTCAGCACTGCCTGTATCGGGATCAGGGCACCGACGATTAGTGTGAGGAACATGAGGAGGTATTTCATTGGTTGGGTTGTTGGTTGGTTTGTTGAGAGAAGTTGATAAGTTAATTAGTTGACAGGTTGATAAGGTTAGGCACAGCCCGATTTTCCAGGCGAGTTTGAGCGAGCAGTTTATTCAGGCTAAGTTAGCTTAACGCTCAACTCGCCGTCAAATAATAAGGCAATTTATTCCCATCTCATAATTCGCCTATGAATCCGACGGCGAGTTGGGCCCGGCAGTTCACGATCCAACAAAGTTCCCTGGGCCCAAACTCACCTGGGAAGCTCCTGACTGAATCTTATCAAGCTATCAACTAATTAACTTATCAACTGTCAACTTACCAACGCAAAATCAAACCCGCATCCGGGCATCTCTCCAACCAAATACTCCTC
>DATHKS010000474.1:0-2508 GCA_035488975.1 Chitinophagaceae bacterium
GTCAAACAAAGAAAACGGAGATATTCTCCCTTTCGACCCTTCTTCCCAATACGGGCATCGTGTCCGGCTCAATGCAAGAGGATAGTGAAGGCAATCTCTGGATCGGAACGAACCAGGGTTACTGCGTATTGAATACCGACAATTTCATCAGCAATACGACACTGCACCTGCCTCACCTCGTCAACTTTAAGGTATTCGACCAGGTCAAGCACTTCGGGCTGCCCTACCAGGATCTCGAACGCATCGACCTTCTCTATGGCGAGAATTTCTTCTCCTTCGATTTCTCGTCTTTTAATTTTCAAAACATCCAGGGAACACACTACTCCTATATGTTGGAGGGATTCGATAAGGACTGGAACTATACCAAAGAGAATTCCGGAAGCTATACCAATGTGCCGCCAGGCAGCTATCACCTGCTGATACGCTCCTCGAATATCTCGGGTGGCTGGGACCTGATGAAGCAGAAGCTGGTCATTCGCGTTCATCCGCCATTCTGGTTGTCCGCGTGGTTCGCCGCGATCTGTGTTGCCTTGCTGATGGCTATCAGCGTCTGGTTGTTCTTCCGGTTCCGGCGGATGCAACTAAAGAAGAATATCAATAAGACCATCGACTACTTCGCCAACTCGGTGTATGGAGAGAATTCGGTGAATGAGATCTGCTGGGACATTGCGAGGAACTGCATCTCGCAACTGCAATTCGAAGACTGTGTGGTGTATCTCCTGGATGAAAACAAAGGCATGTTGATCCAGAAGGCGGCCTATGGACCGAAGAATCCAAAAGGTCACGAGATCATCAACCCGATCGAGATCCAGACGGGAAAGGGCATTGTCGGTACAGTAGCAGTGACAGGGAAACCCCTGATCGTTGCCGATACGAGCGGTGACAACCGGTATATAGTAGATGACGAGAAACGATTGTCGGAATTATGCGTGCCCATTCTTCATGATGGCAGGGTGATCGGCATCATCGACTCGGAGAATTCAAGAAAAAATTTCTTCACCGAAGATCACCTGAAGGCGCTGGCCACCATTGCCTCCATCAGCGCCAACAAGATAGCCGAGGCGCAGGCCGAAGCATATGCAAAGGAAAATGAGCTCAAGCTGCTGGAGATAAATAAGATGCTGGCGGAATCGCAGCTGATGGCGCTACGGGCGCAGATGAACCCGCATTTCGTATTCAATTGCCTCAATAGCATCCAGGAATGCATTGTCACCCACAAGTACGGGGAAGCAAGCAAGTACCTGAACAAATTTTCGAAGCTGTTCCGGATGGTACTAAATAATTCTGGCAGGAATCTCGTAGTGCTGGATGAGGAAAAGGAAGTGCTGCAGCTCTACCTGCAGCTGGAGGAGATGCGTTTTGAACAAAGCTTTTCCTGGGAAATGAATGTGGATGATGAATTGGAGACGGATGAGATCCTCATTCCTTCGATGCTGCTTCAACCGTATGTGGAGAACGCATTGTGGCATGGGTTGATGCATAAGCCATCGGGCAGAAAGCTGATCATCACATTTACCAAGGTCAGTGAGGACCTGTTCCGCTGCATCATCGACGACAACGGCATCGGGAGAAAGAAATCATTCGAGCTGAAGGAGCAGCAAAGCAAGGCGAAGCGGCATGAATCCAAGGGACTGCAGATATCCCGGGACCGCCTGGAAATATTGCACCGGCAGGGATATAATGCGGGACTGCAGATCATCGACAAGGAAGATGCTGCCGGCGAATCCACCGGAACGACGGTGATCATAGAAATCTCTACTTTTCTTAAAAATTAAAACTGACGATATGATCAAGGCCCTCATTATCGACGATGAACAAAAAGCACGGAACATCCTCCACCATTACCTGACAAGCTTCATTCCCGAGATCACGGAGATAAGGCAGGCCGAGTCTGCGGACAATGCGTTGGAGATATTGAAGGACTATACACCGGGGATCGTTTTCCTCGACGTGGAAATGCCCCATAAGAATGGTTTCGATTTTCTTGTTCAATTGCAGGAGCCGTCCTTCGATGTCATCTTCACCACGGCCTACAATCAATATGCCATACAGGCCATAAGATTCAGCGCGCTGGATTACCTGCTCAAGCCGGTTGATCCGGATGAACTGAAGGCAGCCGTGGAGCGGCACCGGGAAAAGAAAGAGTCGGTGCAACAGAAGAAGGAGCTTTACGACAATCTCGTCCAGAATATCGAGAAGCGCGAGGTCAAGGATTTCAAGATCGCTGTTCCTTCCTCCGAGGGGGTCCATTTCTTCAAGATCGACGATATCCTCCGGCTCGAGGCAGACCGGAGCTACACCTATATTCACCTGCTCAATAAGAAGCCCTTCCTGGCGAGCAAGACCCTTAAACACTTCGAGGACATGCTAAATGAATTTGACTTCATCCGGACCCATAAGTCCCATCTCGTTAATCCAAGACATATCACACGCATAAGCAATGATAATGAGTTTGTTCTGCTCAGCGACGGGAGCAAGATCGAGGTCTCCCGCCGGAAGAAGGAGGAG
>DATHKS010000475.1:0-3868 GCA_035488975.1 Chitinophagaceae bacterium
CCGGCCAATAAGAGATTGCAGGCGCAGGAGGATGACGATGTATTGAAGAAGGAGGTCTCGCTCAGCGATTTCATAACCGCGGACGACTTCGAACGAAAAGCCATTCAGCGTCATGTAACGGGTTTCGGTCATGCCAATACATTCCCCGCCTCTTACCAACCATTGACGATCGAATTCAATACGAGAGAACAGCCGGCCTTCAACCGGCAATTCGATCTGCTTATCAGCGATCTCAAGGCCTGGGAAGATAAAAAATTCCAGCTGTACCTGTTTGCAGAGAACCCGAAGCAACTGGAACGCTTGCAAACGATCTTCGATGATCTCAAGGCGGGAATTGTATTCAACCCGGTCTCGACTTCCATTCATGAAGGCTTCATCGACGAGGACGTCAGGATAGTTTGTTATACCGATCACCAGATCTTCCAGCGATATCATAAGTACAAGGTTAAGCAGGCCTATAACAAGAACAAGGCGCTTACACTTCGCACCCTGCGCGAACTACAACCTGGCGACTACGTCACGCATATCGACCATGGTGTGGGTGTTTATAGCGGCCTGCAGAAGATGGAGAGCAATGGCCGGTTGCAGGAGGCCGTGAGGATACTCTATAAGAATAACGATCTTCTCTACGTCAATATCAATTCACTCCATAAGATCGCCAAATACACGGGGAAGGAGGGAAGCATTCCCAAGGTAAACAAGCTGGGATCGGATACCTGGAATAAACTGAAGGAGAAGACGAAAGTGAAGGTGAAGGAGATCGCCTTCGACCTGATAAAGTTGTATGCGCAGCGAAAGGCCCAGACGGGCTTCATGCATTCTCCCGATAATTATATGCAGACCGAGTTGGAGGCCTCCTTCATCTATGAGGATACGCCGGACCAGGCGAAGGCGACTGCCGATGTAAAAAAGGATATGGAGTCTTCTTCTCCTATGGACCGCCTGGTATGTGGCGATGTTGGCTTCGGCAAAACAGAAGTGGCTATACGTGCCGCCTTCAAGACCTGTGTGGATGGGAAACAGGCTGCCGTTTTAGTCCCCACCACCATTCTCGCCTTCCAGCATTTTAAGACCTTCAGCGACCGGTTGAAGGACTTCCCGGTCACAGTGGACTACATCAACCGTTTCAAATCCGCCAAAGAGAAGAAGGAAACCCTGAAGAAAGTGGAGGAGGGCAAGATCGATATTCTCATAGGCACGCATGGTATATTGGGAAAAGAAGTGAAGTTCAAAGACCTTGGTTTGCTGGTAGTGGATGAAGAACAAAAATTCGGCGTCGGTCATAAGGAGAAGATCAAGACGCTGCGCACCTCGGTTGACTGTCTTACCCTCACGGCCACACCCATACCACGTACCCTGCAATTCTCACTCATGGGTGCCCGCGACCTGAGTATTATCAATACGCCTCCGCCTAACAGGCAGCCGATACAGACGGAAGTACTCGTGTATAACGAAGACACGATCCGCGATGCGATCTATTTCGAGACGGAGCGTGGCGGGCAGGTGTTCTTCATTTACAATCGTATCAGCGGTCTTGCCGAAATGGCTTCGATCATACAGGGGCTTTGCCCGGATCTAAGTATCGGTTATGCTCATGGACAACTGGAGGGACATGAACTGGAGGAAAAGATCCTAGCGTTTATCGAAAGGAAATACGATGTTCTTGTCTGCACCAATATCGTGGAAAGCGGCGTGGATATTTCCAATGTGAATACTATCATTGTAAATAATGCGCACCAGTTTGGCCTGAGTGATCTTCACCAGCTGCGCGGAAGAGTGGGACGTAGTAACAAGAAGGCGTTCTGTTATCTCATGGCTCCGCCGATGAGCACATTGCCTGCAGATTCCAGGAAGAGACTTCAGACACTGGAGCAACACAGCGAGCTGGGAAGCGGCTTCCAGATTGCGATGCGCGATCTTGATATCCGCGGCGCGGGTAACATGCTGGGTGGCGAACAGAGTGGCTTCATGGCGGAGATTGGGTTTGAAATGTACCAGAAGATCCTGGATGAGGCGATCAAGGAATTGAAGAGGACCGAGTTCAAGGAACTCTTCAAGGATGAGATAGCGAAGCAGGACGACTATGTCCAGGATTGTACTATCGATACGGACCAGGAGATCCTCATTCCGGATGAATACGTAGAGAGTATCACGGAGCGTCTTTCGCTTTATCAGCGTCTCGACAATAGTGAGTCGGAGGAGGAATTGCTTTCGATGAGAGAGGAACTGATCGACCGTTTTGGCCCGATCCCTCACCAGGTGGAAGACCTGTTTACTACGGTCCGTTGCAGGAGACTGGCCGTTGATCTTGGTTTCGAGAAAATGTCGCTCAAGGAGAATACCCTGCGGTGTTACTTCATTAACCGGCCCGATTCGCCGTATTTCGAATCCGGCCTGTTCAAAAATATCCTGGACTATCTCCAGACCGGTACCAACAAGGGAAAGCTCAAACAGGTAGGGAAGATGTTCCTGCTGGTGGTAGCCGATACCAGGAGGATGAGCGATGTGTATGAGTTTCTTTCGCGAATGCATTTTAGTGTTAGGGGGATGTAGATGGGAGGAGGAATTGGGAATTAGGGATAAGGAATTAGGCTTCATTCGAAGAGTCTGTTGTTTCTGGTAATGACATCACTTCTCCTGATCCACGACCCGATTAGCTGTACACCATCATCGGCCTTCAACAATAGCGAGGCAACCTTGAGCATTGTCCAAAGGACCCCTTCGGGGAATATTGTCCGAAGGACTCCGGACTCCATCGGAGAATATTTCTACGCCAACCCCAGAACCCATTCCCTGATCAATTTCACACATCCCATACCAGTGATGAAATTTCAAGTTATCAGCCTAATTCCCCCATTCCTTATTCCCAATTCCCCAGCCATTCCCTAACCCCAATACTCCACCGCCCCGCTTCTCTTTCTCAAGGATTTATATTAGTTTAGAGGTTCAAGCCTCTCACTATGAAACTCCACCCAATTCCTCTAATAACGGCGCTGTTATTTGCGTACACGTCATTTTCCCAGCCCAATTCAAAATTTACGCTATCTCTCCAGTCGGGAGCCTTCACTCCTGAGAAGAATATTTCAGCAACGCGCCTCAATGATCTTAACCGGAAACTCGCCCGTTCCAATGGAAAATCGTTTGTCATTATCCAGTTCGATATATTGCCCGGTGAGAGTGAAAAGAAGTTGTTGAAGGCAGCGGGGATCGAACTGCTCGATTACATTCCGGGAAATGGCTACACGGCCACCTTTACCGGTGCGCTTAACGCTGCGCTTCTTTCCAAATTAAATGTAAGATCCGTTGTCGAGCCATCTCCAACGCAGAAAATGCAACTCTCGCTGGCCAATGGAACATTCCGGGGGAATCCAGGTATCATGGATCTGTGGATCAGTTTTCCAAAGACATTCACTTTCGAAGAGGTAAGCGAAGGCCTGCATCAAAAGAATTTCGACATCATATCGACAGAGTTTCATGATTATCGTGTAATAGCGCTTCGCGTACCCGCTTCGCGGTTAACAGAGCTGGCCGCACTCCCATTCATCGATTATGTTCAACAAGCACCGAAACAGGATGAGATACTCAATGACAAGAGCGAGGCGATCACCCGTGCAAACGTATTACACTCCTCGCTTCCGGGAGGAAGAAGCCTTCACGGTGAGGGCGTTGTGATCGGAGTCGGAGACGACAGCAATCCTCTCGTACATGTCGACTTTACCGGCCGGTTGATCAACCGCGCAGCCATTTCTACTGCAGGTCACGGTGTCCATGTTATCGGAACCGTTGCCGGCGCAGGTATACAGGACGAGCGTTATGCGGGCTATGCGCCGAAGGCGAAGATCATTGCGCAGAGTTTTTCACGCATTCT
>DATHKS010000476.1:0-5413 GCA_035488975.1 Chitinophagaceae bacterium
GAATACAGAAATGCGCTTCTCATTCGTGATGAGTGTTTCGCCATCTAAATGAATATCCCCGGCAAAAGTGCCATACACCGAATCATACTTCAGGAGATACGCGAGATTATCGGCGGGCATGATATCATTCACCGCCACCAGTTCGATCCCGGGGTGATCGATCAGTCGCCGGAAAAGCAGCCTGCCGATACGCCCCATGCCATTGATTGCAATTTTCATATTGATGTCCTTTAAAAAGAAATGCAAATATCCTGACAAAAAAGTAATTGTGTGTCAATTAATCCATGGTTGGGTAGTTGGTATAGTTGATAAGTTATAAGTTGATTGGTTGATAAGTTGAACCTTCACCGGCAAAAAATACGGTGGCCGGGAAGGCGGTGAGGCGGTAAGAAAACCATACAGGTCTTATCGTTTCGCTTCTTGTCCCGTAGGGACATTTGGTCGGTAGAAAAGTTTGACCTAAGGACTCGCGTTCCTTCGGAACGCTTGATCGGAGTTTCCTGCTAATAAATTGCACATTAGGCATCGCTTTTCTTCGACTCCATTATTTTGATGAGCTAGTCAGGCGTTCCGAAGGAACGCGGGAGCAAACTCTTCTTCGATTTTCTACCGACCAAATGTCCCTACGGCACAGGACCCAAATCACTCAATCAATCATAAAATATTCATTTATCATCGTGAATCCTTACCGCCTCACCGCCTTCCCGGCAATTTATTCTCTCATTCGCAGAATCGTTCACATTGAAAAATGCGGTGTCTTTTGAAGCAATCACGACGGCGGTTTTTTTGACTTTTTACTTTTGACTTTTGACTTCCCTTTTTTGTCAAACACCGTTATTTTTGCTGCTATGAAATCTGCCAGCATCCAGGAATTGAAACAGGAACTCTCCACGCTAAAAACGAAAGAGCTGATGGAACTCTGCCTGCGACTGGCAAGATTCAAGAAAGAGAACAAGGAACTACTCACCTTCCTGCTATTCGAGGCCCACGACGAGGCCGCCTATATCCAGTCGCTGAAACAGGACATCGACACCGAATTCGCCACTATCAACCTCTCACACCTCTATTTCGTTAAGAAAAGCCTGAGAAAGATCCTCCGGCTGATCAGCCGCCACGTTCGCTACACCGGCTCCAGGACGGCCGAGATAGAATGGCTCATTTATTTCCTTACCCTTATAAAAGACTCCGGCATACCCTATGAGAAGAGCCCGGTGCTCGCTAACCTCTACAATAACCAGGTGAAAAAAGTGGAGGCAGGAGTCGAAATGCTGCATGAAGACCTTCAATATGAATACCAGCGTGGGATTGCCCGTTTGAAATAAACCTGTCCGTTGCCTTTTAATACACTATCTTCATCATGTGATAGGGACCCCCTAACCATTCAGTACCAGATCTGCGCAAATCATTACTCTTCGTTCAGTAACCATTTACCCTTTCTTTACTACGTGCTGGCGGCATCTTTCACAGGCATTTTATTTTGTTTTAATTAAATTTTGTTTTATGAATTTGTATGTTTCAAACCTAAGTTTTCACACCTCGGAAGATGAACTCAGAAAAATGTTCGAAGAGTTCGGTGGCGTTTCCTCTGCGAAGATCATTACCGACAGAGAAACCGGGCGCAGCCGTGGTTTCGGATTTGTAGAAATGGCTTCCGATGACGAGAGCAAGAAAGCCATACAGCAACTGAACAATAAAGAAGTGGAAGGTCGTGCCATGTCTGTATCTGTTGCGCGCGAGAAACCACGTTCCGATAACAAGAGATGGTAACATCTTGAACGTTCAATTACTTGAAGAGCCTCATGGCTCTTTTTTTTTGCGCCTTACTCCCGCGGGAATGCTCAGGTGTTTCCCATAAATCGGGAATTGATTAACTTTCCGCCATGTCTTCTACGCTTATCGTCAATATCAGGAAGCTGGTGAATGCGCGCCCGCAACACCAATTGCTACGCGGCCCAGCGCTCGCAGATCTCCCCGTCATCGACCAGGCATTCCTGCTGATAGAGGACGATACAATAGCCGGGTTCGGGACAATGGATGAACTGAAGAAACTGCCCAACCAGCCATCCGTCGTTATCGATGCGGGCAATCAATTCATATTGCCCTCCTGGTGCGACTCGCACACCCATCTCGTCTTCGCCGCCAGCCGGGAGGAGGAGTTCGTGGATAAGATAAAAGGCCTCAGCTACTCGGAGATCGCAGCCCGCGGCGGAGGCATTCTCAATTCCGCCAGGAAATTAAACGATATGCAGGAGGAGGCATTATTCGCCATAGCCAAACAACGCCTCGCTGAAGTTCAGCGATCGGGTACGGGCGCCATCGAGATAAAGAGCGGCTATGGATTGTCGGTAGACGGCGAATTGAAGATGCTGCGTGTCATCAAACGATTGAAGGAAAGCTCCGACCTCCTCATCCGGTCCACTTTTCTCGGCGCGCACACCTTTCCCCTGGAATACAAAGAGGATCACGATGGATATATCAAACTCATCATAGAGGAAATGTTGCCGGTAATTGCCGCAGAGAAACTGGCCGACTATATCGATGTTTTCTGTGAGACGGGTTTCTTCTCGCCCCAGGAAATGGAGACGATCTGCGCCGCGGGCATGCGATATGGACTGAAGCCGAAACTACACGTCAACCAGCTGAATAGTATCGGCGGCATCGCCTCGGGAATAAAACTCAATGCCGTTTCCCTCGATCACCTCGAAACCATGACCGAAGCCGATATCGGCTTGCTAAGTCAGTCGAGCACCATCGGCACTCTCTTGCCAACAGCCGCCTTTTTTCTCCGCATGCCATTCCAACCGGCAAGGAAACTCATCGATAGCGGCTGCGCCATTGCACTGGCATCCGATTTCAATCCCGGTTCCTCGCCTTCGGGAAACATGAATCTCGTTGTAGCGATGAGCTGCATACAAATGCGCATGATGCCGGAAGAAGCCATCAACGCGGCAACGCTCAACGGCGCCTATGCCATGGAATTGGAGGACAAGGCCGGAAGTATCACGGTGGGGAAGAAGGCCAACCTGATATTCACCAAACCGGTGCCCTCTCTTGCCTATCTTGCTTATGCCTTCGGCAGCGATCTCATCGATAAGGTGATGGTCAATGGAAATATGGCATAATATTTTGAGATAACCGGACTTTCAGTCCATGGTTACTATTCCTTTATTTTTTCATACAACCATTCATACTGACCGGTTTTTACTTAAATTGAACAAATGCCCTTGTTAAAGATCACATTTCCTCTGCAAGACCCGGTCCCGATCTTCACGATCGTGCTCTTCATCATACTTCTCGCGCCTATCCTTCTCCGTAAGCTTAGGATTCCGAGTATCATCGGCCTGATCATCGCCGGTATGGCGATAGGCGATCATGGATTCAATATCGTAGCAAAGGGAAGCATCGACCTCTTCGGGAAGGCCGGTCTGCTCTACATCATGTTCCTCGCCGGTCTCGAGCTCGATATGGCGCAGTTCAAGAAGAATACCTATAAGAGTCTCGTCTTCGGCTTCTTCACCTTTGCCGTACCGATATCGCTTGGATTCGCCGTATGCTATTACATCCTCCATTTCCAGTTGCTTGCCTCATTGCTGGTCTCGAGCATGTTTGCCACCCATACGCTCGTCGCTTACCCGCTGGCGAGCCGGATGGGCATTACCAAGAATGAAGCCGTTACCGTCACTGTCGGAGGAACCATCATCACCGATACTGCCGTTCTTCTTATTCTCGCCGTTATTGCCGGCTCGGCACAGGGAACGCTTAACCAGGAATTCTGGATCAGGCTGAGCCTGTCGTTCCTGGTATTTGCAGTGTTCATCCTCTTCGGCTATCCGATAATTGGAAGATGGTTCTTCAAAAAGATCAAGGACGATCAGACCACACATTTCATTTTCGTGTTTGCATTGGTATTCCTTGCGGCCTTCCTGGCGCAGCTTGCGGGTGTGGAAGGCATCATCGGCGCATTCCTTGCCGGTCTCGCCCTCAACCAACTGATACCACATACCTCGCCACTGATGAACCGGGTGGAATTTACCGGCAACGCGATCTTCATCCCTTTCTTCCTCATCAGTGTCGGCATGATCGTCGATCTGCGGGTGCTGCTCAAGGGTCCCACTGCATTGTATATCGCGGGTACGCTGATCGTGGTTGCACTGCTAACAAAGTGGCTCGCCGCATTCATCACTCAGAAGATCTTCCGTTATTCGGCCGATCAGCGGCAGATCATCTTCGGACTCAGTACCTCTCATGCCGCGGCAACGATCGCCGTGATACTGATCGGCTACAACATGAAGATCGTGGATGAGAATGTCCTGAATGGGACCATCGTGCTCATTCTTATCACGTGTATGACGGGCTCATTCGTTACGGCCAATGCCGGGAAGCGCCTCGCCATTACCGAAGTCAATACCGAACCGGAAGTCATCAACCTGCAGGAAAGAATACTCATACCCGTCAATGATCCGCTTCGCACTGAAAGTCTCGTGGATTATGCAGTAATGATCGGCAATGACCGGGAACGAAAGCCTGTGTTCCTGCTGACCGTTGTACAGGACGAGGCGGATGTAAAGGAAAAGGTATTGCTTAGCACGCGCAACATGGAAAAGGTGATCAAACATGCGGCTACCACAGATACGGGTGTTCAACTGCTCACGCGGGTGGACCTCAACATGGTGAATGGCATCTCGCGTGCCGTAAAGGAACTGGTGATCTCGGATGTTGTAATTGAGTGGGACGAGCGGAACAATAGCACCACCGACCTTCTCTTCAATCGCCTCTTCGGATCGGCTACCAACAATCTCCTCGACAGCACCTGGGAGACGGTCCATGTCTGCCGCCTGAACTACCCCCTCAATACCACGCAGAAGATCGTGCTAGTGCTGACGAAGAACGCACAATACGAACTCGGCTTCAACCATTGGATAAAGAAAGTGGTAAGGCTTTCAAAACAACTCAATGCCAAGATACTCGTCTGCAGCACGCCCGAGACCTGCAAGGCCTTCCAGGCTGAATTGAAGTCGAGCCGCTCACAGGTAGAAATGGCCTATCGCCAGTTTGAAGAGATGGAAGATTTCCTCATGCTCTCACGTGAAGTAAAAAAAGACGACCTGATCGTGGTAGTGAGTGCAAGGAAGAACACGCTTTCCTATCATTCTTATATGGAAAATATACCGACGAAGCTATTGCGCAATTTCGAAAACAATAACTTCATCGTCATATATCCCGCGCAAAACCAGGCCGACCTCGCCGAGAATGGAATGCAATCGCAGGATCTCACGCTTACGCCTATCCAGGACCAGATCGACAATTTGAACAAGATTGGAAAGGCGGTGAAGAAGATTTTCAAGGGAGGAGGGGACATTTGATAATTTAATAATGTGCCAATTAGCCAATTTGTAAATGTGCCAATGATCCT
>DATHKS010000477.1:0-6423 GCA_035488975.1 Chitinophagaceae bacterium
AAAGAGCCAGAAGTTCGAAGAGGCGGCATCTCTGCGCGATACGGAAAAGAGATTGGCAGAAGACCTCGACAAGGCGAAGAACGATTGGGAAGAAGAAAGCAAGCACAAACGTTATCCCATCGATGAGGAAGCCATCGCCGAAGTAGTGAGTATGATGACCGGGATACCGGTAAAGAGAATGGTGCAGGCAGAGACTGAGAAGCTGCGTAAGATGACAGACGATATGCGGGGCATGGTCATTGGCCAGGATGAGGCAATCGGTAAGGTGGTGAAGGCCATCCAGCGTAACCGTGTCGGTCTGAAAGATCCCAAGAAGCCCATCGGTACCTTCATCTTCCTCGGCCCGACGGGCGTTGGTAAGACGGAGTTGGCCCGGGCACTCGCCAGGCATATGTTCGATTCCGAGGAAGCACTCGTTCGCATCGATATGAGCGAATACATGGAGAAATTCACCGTGAGCCGTTTGATCGGTGCGCCTCCCGGCTATGTTGGATATGAAGAGGGCGGCCAATTGACAGAAAGGGTT
This sequence comes from Chitinophagaceae bacterium, assembly GCA_035488975.1. Classification (GTDB taxonomy): domain Bacteria; phylum Bacteroidota; class Bacteroidia; order Chitinophagales; family Chitinophagaceae; genus DATHKS01. The sequence goes on from DATHKS010000477.1 coordinate 527, forward strand.
CGCCGTAAACCATACAGCGTTATCCTCCTGGATGAGATCGAAAAAGCACACCCGGACATCTATAATATCCTCCTGCAGGTGCTGGATGATGGGCAGTTGACCGATGGCCTTGGCCGTAAGGTTGACTTCAAGAATACGCTCATCATCATGACATCGAATATCGGTGTACGCCAGCTGAAGGATTTCGGAGCAGGGGTTGGTTTCACTACCGCCTCAAAAATGGAACACGAGGACGATGCAAACAAGGCCGTTATCGAAAAGGCATTGAAACGCACTTTCTCTCCCGAGTTCCTCAACCGGATAGACGATGTGGTCATTTTCAACAGCCTTTCGAAAGACAATATCTTCAGCATTATCGATATCCTGATGAAGGGTGTAATGAAGAGACTCACGAACCTTGGGTTCAGCCTGACACTGACAGAAGAAGCCAAGGCGTTCCTGGCCGACAAAGGCTACGATGTTCAGTTTGGTGCCCGTCCATTGCACAGGGCAATCCAGAAATACCTGGAAGATCCGCTGGCAGAAGAGATCCTCAACCTTAATGTGAAGACAGGTGACGTACTCGAGGCCGATCTCGATAAGGAGACGAATAAACTGAAGTTCACCTTCAACAAGGGAATCGAGACTAAATCGAAGGCCTGAGGCCATTCATAATAAATAATTTAAGGAGTGCAGCTACTGCGCTCCTTTTTTGTTTGCGGTAGCGCCGTCACTGCAGGTAATGGCCCTGCTGCAGATCATTAGCTAGCCGACAGCTTAAAACAACCTTGTTGAATTGGTTGGGCTCCTTGCGGGCACTTAGGAAGCAATAAGGTACACGCAATGGAAATCAATCAAAAGTATTTAATTTGCCTCCGCCTGGTTATTTTTGCCCGTCGCCTGGACGGAGCCGGGTGGAAGGAAGATATGAAAAAAATTATCATTACGATTGATGGATGGTCCAGTTGCGGGAAAAGCACCCTCGCCAGGCAATTGGCAAAGCGTCTCGGCTATGTCTATGTGGACAGCGGAGCCATGTATAGGGCCATCACGCTTTACTTTCTGCGTAATCATATCGACTGGACAGACAGGAAGGAGGTGCAGAACGCACTAAAGGAGATACACCTCGATTTTCACTTCAATGAAAAGAATGAACAAAGCGAGATATTCCTTAATGATGAGAATGTAGAATATGTGATCCGCGATCTCGTCATCGCTGAGAAGGTAAGCGATGTAGCGGCCATCAGGGAAGTAAGATCATTTGCAGTTGCACAGCAGCAGAAGCTTGGCGCGAAGAAAGGCATTGTGATGGATGGCCGCGATATCGGCACGGTGGTTTTCCCTAAGGCGGAATTGAAGATCTTCATGACGGCCGATAATGCGGTACGCGTGGAGCGCAGGTTCAAGGAATTATTCGAGAAGAATCCCAATATCACGATCGAAGAGGTGAAGAACAATCTTGAAATGCGGGACTATATCGACTCTCACCGGGAGATCAGTCCGTTGAGGAAAGCTGATGACGCTATCGAACTCGACAATACCAATCTTACCGAAGAGGAGCAATTTCAAAAGGCGTTTGGGTGGGCGAAGGAGAGAACGTGAGCGTGAATCCCTAACGTGAATCCCTAACGTGAATCGTGAAACGTCAATCGTGAATACCACACTCCGCTATCAGGATATTCGAGTCGATTAGAACAAGATCTTGCTCGATTCGAATATTCTCATCATAGTGTGTTGTATTCACGATTGACGATTCACGTTAGGGATTCACGCTCACGATTCACGTTCTCATTTCACCTTCATCACTTCCAGCATTTCCACTTCGAATACCAATGCCGAGCCGCCCGGTATCGGTCCATTCTCTATCGGCCCATATCCCAGCGTATAAGGAACAAAGAATTTATACTTGGAGCCAATACTCATGAGTTGCAATCCTTCGGTCCAGCCGGGTATCACCTGGTCCAGCCGGAAGGTGATCGGTGCCCCCCGTGTATAGGAACTTTCGAACTCCGTTCCATCGATCAGCGCACCTTTATAATTCACCGTTACACTGTCACCAGCCTGCGGTTTCTCACCAGTGCCTTCCCTCATTACTTCGTATTGAAGGCCGGTTGCCGTGGTCTTTACGCCCGCCCGCGCCTGGTTTGTCTTAAGAAAAGCCTCACCCGCAGCAATGTTCGGTCTCGACTTAGACTCCTGCACCTCTGAGATGCATTTATTCATCACATTGTTAGCCGTCTGCTCATCCAGTTGGAGCGGCTTACCATTGATCACATCATTGATGGCTTTGGAAACAAGCGCCGTATTGATCTTGGTTATTCCCTGTTGTTTGTAAAAACTTGCAAGACTGATGCCCATCGCATAACTCGCCGAATCGTTCAGCGTACCAAGTCCGGCGGGCCTCGCTACTAACGTGGAATTGGCGGGCTTCGCGACTGGTTTTTTCTTGGCGACCTGGGCCTGTGAAAGAATTCCAAAAGTCAGCAGTAAGGAAAAGAGAAATAGTTTTTTCATAAAATGTTCATTAATGCGCAAAAATATAACCTGAAGGCCGGATTTCGGCATCGACAATCGTTAAATTCGGCCTCTCTTAATAACTATTTACCGCATGGAAAGTTTTATCAGTGAACTACAGGTCCGTTGGTCCGATCTCGATCCCAACGTTCATCTCCGTCATTCTGTCTATTATGATTTCGCCGCGTCTTCACGGATCGGATTCCTGGAGAAATTCGGACTATCAACCGGCACCATGCAGCAACTCGGGATCGGCCCGATATTATTCAGGGAAGAATGCCTATTCAAAAAGGAGATCAGGCTCCACGATAAGGTCACCATCGATCTCGTCCTGGTAAAAGCACGCCGTGATTTCTCACGCTGGAGCATCCGGCACAATATCTTCAAGAATTCAGATATCCTCTCCGCCATCATCACCGTCGACGGTGCCTGGCTGGATACATCACTGAGAAAACTAGCAGTGCCACCACAGGAAGTAAAGGATGTATTCTCCATGATGCCGCTTGCAACGGAAATGGAATGGCTTTCTTAAATAGACGATGAGAAGTATTTCACCCTTGCCGGGTTCTTCGATGCATAGCTATGAACGAGATTCCGGATGAAGAGATTTTCCTTGTATGGCGTCAGCAGGCCCTTGAGTTCTTCCGGATCGTACAATTGTGCGTCTGCCGGAATATATCCCATACCATAGAACTTGCCCTCCCAAACCAGCACGCAGGACTGATCGTCACCATTCAGGCCCCTGTCTATGATGGCAAACGACGGCTGAATGGAGTTCACCGAATCGATCGCCTCTTTTACCCGCTCATTATATGTTTCGGGTGACTCACGCTGTTCGCAGGCGCCCCGGCAATAGTTTTCAACGATCCCTTCGCAGACCGAATCGCCCGTATGAAGAAAACACAGCTTCGGGCAAAGCCCATGTTCACGGATCAGTTTCCTCAATATGCTGTGTCCATCCGCGAGGTGATGAAATGTATGGATCGGCTTGAGCCGTTGCTTATTCTTTTCTATTGCCAACCGGTGGTAACCATTCTGATCCTCGTACGTGAAAATGCCGAACAGATTCTCCGCACTCTTTTGGGAATAATTAAAGAGAGGCCAGCGTTTCTTTATTTCGGTCGACTCTAAGATATGCGCCATCAATTCCGTTCCGCAGGGTTGGCAACTGATCGCATAGGTGTGCCGCAAAAAATTCTGTTTCTGCCGGCTCTGGGAATTATTGCTGAAATGACTATTTACCCGGTAACGGATATTCTTTGCCTTTCCTACATAGAGGATCTTGCCCTTTTCATCATGGAAATAATAAACACCCGGCGAATAAGGTAGTTGATCGAAATGTTCTTTGGGAACATTCGGAGGCAAGACCTGCTCCTTAGAAGTACGGCTCAGGCTCTTCAATATGAATTGCTCCTTATCCTGTTGAAGTAATAATTGAAAGAGCCTCACGGTTGCAGCAGTATCGCCTCCAGCGCGATGGCGATCCGTTATCTCGATGCCGAGTGAATGGCAGAGCTTGCCGAGACTATACGAAGGATAACCCGGAATTATCTTCCGGCTCAGCCTGACCGTACAGAGCTTCTTGCTATTGAGGGCAAAGCCTGCGGCCTCAAGCTGGCTTTTGACGAAGGAATAATCGAAGTTGACATTGTGCGCAACGAAGACATTATCATTCAGCAGGTCGAATACCGCCGCCGCTATCTCATCGAAGCAGGGAGCATCTTCCACCATCTCATCCGTTATGCCCGTCATGGCCTGGATATAAGAAGGAATGGGCTGGCGCGGATTGACGAGGGATTCGTACATAGCAATGACCTTCTCCCCGTCGAAAACATGAATACATATTTCGGTAATGCCATTTGAAGCGGCGTATCCTCCTGTGGTCTCGATATCAACTATAGCGTACATGGTGAATGAATACCGCTAATTTCGTAAAAATTCAGCAGGGTGCAGGAAGAAAAATTCAGTATGTTCCGTAACAGGCTCGTCAAGGTTTTCAGACATACGGGCAAACAGGCCATGCGCCTGGGCGTGAGCTGCTTCAGGCTATATGATCACGATCTGCCCGAGTTCCCGTTCTGCATAGAATTATATGACGATAAAATATATGTGGCGGAATACCGTCGCAATCATGGCATGTCGGAAGAGGCGCATGATGCCTGGATGGAGGAGAGCCTTGGCATCATCAACGAGATACTTAATGTAACGAAGGAGAATATCTTTCTCCGGTTGCGACAGCGCAAGTGGGGGAGGCTGGGACAATACCAGAAATTCGATGGGGTACAACATGAATTCGAAGTGATGGAGAATGGGCTGAAATTTATCGTCAACCTGAGCGATTATCTCGATACAGGATTATTCCTGGATCATCGTCTCACGCGCGAAGCGGTACGAAAGCAGGCCACCGGAAAAAAAGTGCTCAATCTTTTTGCCTATACCGGTTCGTTCTCGGTCTATGCAGCCGCCGGTAATGCCGCACAGGTCACCACCGTAGATCTCTCGAAGACCTATCTCGCCTGGGCCGAGAGGAATATGAAGTTGAATGGATTTATCGATGCGCGGCAGTACCAGTTCATTCATGCGGATGTGAAGCAGTTCCTGAAGACACTTCCTGCCGCCTCGTTCGATCTCATCGTGATGGATCCACCCACGTTCAGCAATAGCAAACGAATGGAAGACTTCCTCGATATCCAGCGCGATCACGTTGAACTGATCAACGATTGCATGGCCGGTCTTTCTCCCGGAGGAATGTTATACTTCAGCACCAATTTCAGTAAGTTTGAACTGGATGCTACCCAACTCCAGTCCTCAACCTGGAAAGACATCACCCAATCCACCACACCATTCGATTTCACCGGCAAACTATCCCGCTATTGTTATCTCTTTACGAAACCAACCAGATGATCCATTCTTTTAGATAAATCCTCCCCGCGGAGTCTATTTTTGAATTTTTAATTTTGACTTTCCTCTCTTCCCTCAATAAAAAACGGCCTCCTTTCGGAGACCATTTTTGATTTTTTACTTTTTACTTTTGAATTTAAAGAGTCTTCAACACCTCATTCATACCCCTCACCGCTTCCGCGCTCTTCGCGAATTCCGCTTTTTCCTGTTCATTGAGATCGAGTTCCACGATCTTCTCCCAGCCATTCTTCCCGATCACTACAGGTACGCCGAGACATATATCCTTTTGCCCATATTCACCGTTCAATGACACGCAGCAGGTAAATAATTTCTTCTCATCCCGCACGATACTTTCAACCATCGCTGCTCCGGCTGCACCGGGTGCATACCAGGCGGAAGTGCCGATCAGTTTGGTAAGTGTGGCTCCGCCGACCATCGTATCGGCAACGATCTGTTTTTGTTGAGTCTCGCTTAAGTACCTGGTCACCGGAGCGGAATTCCAG